>NZ_NPJB01000108.1:0-35692 GCF_002251345.1 Prevotella sp. P4-119
ACCTCTTCGACAGACCGATTCTACCTTTTTACAACAAAGGTACGAAACTGTCTTTAGCAATCATAGTTTTACCTTGATTATTTAACATTTATGCGACTGCGTCGCATTCTTCTGCAAACTTAGAGTGGTTTCAGGGAGGAATCCGCAATTGTTTTCGCTGCAGTTTGCATTGAGCCTAGAAGCAAGGTGCCCAGCACTCCAGCGATTCCCCATTGTAGTTTAGTAGCATGTCCCATTGTCCATAATTTCGCAACACTATTATTAATTAAACCTTTTAAGCACCTGGGCAACAAAAATTCTTGAACAAGTCAAACGGCAGAGCCGAGCGGCCCAGAATTTTGCCATGTCGAAGAATTCACTTATTTTAGTGTTGCAAAAATAAACAAGAGAATCCGACGATAGACTTAGCAAAGTTACAAATTAAATTTGGAAACTCACTCCTTTTGGAGGGAAATTTTCGGGTCATGGAGCAATTTGACTCCACATTGTCTTCTTTAATCGACTCAACCCTCGGTTTTAGGTGTAGATCGTTCCATTTCATGGCACCTTTTCTCGCCATGGCAGAATTAAAGCGAGCTTTATTCTGCTCATCTGGCTTAACGAAAACGTTTCATTTCATGGCACCTTTTCTCGCCATGGCAGAGTTTAAGTGAACTGAACTCTGCTCATCTGGCTTAATGAATAGTCTATAATTTACTTGCCAGCCAATAACCTACGATAACCGCTATAAGTCCACAGATAAGACTTAATACCATATAAAGTAGCGTTAAGGATTGTTGGCCATCTCGTGCTAAAAGCAAATTCTCGTTCATAAAGGTACTGAATGTGGTAAAACCGCCACAAAAGCCAGTAACCAACAATAGCTTAGCATTTGGCGAGAGATGTCCCCCTATTGCACATCCTGAAAGAATGCCGATAAGGAAACATCCCAATACATTGACGATGAAAGTTCCCATTGGGAAAGTGAAGGCAAGCCATTGGCTTGTGAACTTCGATACAAGATATCGAAGTCCACCGCCAAAAAAGCTTCCTACACATACCAATAATAATTGTTTCATAGCAGAATCTATCAAAGTCCTCTTGCCTTCAGCAAGCCAGAAGCATCTGGCTGTTGCATACCGGTAAAGTCTGTAAACATCAACATCTGGTCTTTGGTATTGCCTCTGCTGAGAATCTTGTCACGGAAAGCCTGACCTACGGCAGGATTCAAAGCACCATGCTTGGCAAAATAGTCAGCTACATTTACTGCCAGCACCTCTGTCCACAGATAACTGTAATAACCTGCTGCATATCCTCCACCCCATACGTGGTTGAAATACGAGGTGATGTAACGAGGCGGTATTTGGTTGTTGAGCAATCCCACTTGCTGCAACGCCTGTCTTTCAAACTCCTGGGCTTTATCGGCAGTAGGAATCTCTTGCTGGCCGATGTGGTGCCAAGCCATATCAAGACAAGTGGCAGCGAGATTCTCTCCCAAGGCGTAGGCTGCATGGAAACTGATAGATTTCAACATACGCTCTTTAAGTGCCTCAGGCATGGGTTCTCCTGTCTGTGTATGGCGCGCGAAATGGTCGAACACTTCGGGTACTGTGGCAAATGACTCATTAAACTGTGAAGGCATTTCTACAAAATCGCGAGGTACGGCAGTTCCGGATAATGTGTTGTATTTGCAATCAGAGAGTATGCCATGGAGAGCATGTCCAAACTCATGGAAGAGTGTGCAGACCTCATCCCAAGTGATGAGGGTAGGCTGACCGTCCGGTGCTTTGGCAAAGTTGCACACATTATAAATGACAGGCAATTGATGACGCAGTCCGCATTGTTTGGCAAAGGCACTCATCCACGCACCGCCACGCTTTGTGGGGCGACGGAAATAGTCGCTATAGAAGAGTGCAATGGGTTTTCCATCTTTGTCGATTACCTCAAAGACCTTCATGTCGGGATGGTAGGTCGGAATATCTTTGCGCTGCTTGAAAGTCAATCCATAGGCACGATGGGCTGCATAGAAAACGCCATTGACCTGTACGCTGTCGATATTAAAATAAGGCTTGATCTCATCTTCGGAAATGTTGAGTTGTTCTTTTTTCATTTTCGATGAGAAATAGAACCTGTCATAGGGTTGCAACTTAAAGTCGCTGCCCATAGTCTTTTTAGCATAGTCTTCTATCGCCTTCGTTTCCTGGTCTGCCTTTGGTGAATAATCAGCAATCAGCTGATGGAGGAAATTATATACATTGCCCGAATTTTTTGCCATGGCTTTTTCCAGAGAATAGTCAGCATAATTGTCGTAGCCCATCAACTTCGCCTTTTCAGCACGCAGTTTTGCGGTTTCAACAACAATAGAGAAAGTATTGAACTGAGGATTAGTACCATCTGCCCGGTGTATAGAAGCCTCATATACCCGACGTCGTACATCGCGATTGGCGAGGTTTGCCAGGATGGGCTGCTGTGTGGTATTGATGATCACAATACAATAAGGAGCCTTGCCTCCCCTACTCTGTGCATCTTTCTCACACTGTGCAATATCAGCCTCTGAGAGTCCAGCCAATTCGTCTTTGGTATTGATCCATACGACAGCATGATTGGTAGCATCAGACAAGAGTTTTCCCCATTGCTGACTGAGTTTTGAGAGTCGCATATTGATTTGCTTCATCCGCTCCATGTCGCTGGCAGAGAGCAGTGCGCCAGCCCTGACGAAGCCTTTATAAATGACTTCCAACAGTCTTGCATCTTCGCCCTTGAGCTGATTTTTCTCATGCTCATAGACATATTTTATGCGTTTGAAGAGTTCAGGATTGAATGTAATCTCATTTTCCAAATCAGCAAGAATCGGCGTCACCTTCTCTTCTGTATCGGCAATAACCTTTGTTTTGTGTGCGCTGGTCAGTCCGAAGAATACATTACTGATACGGTCAAGCAACACCCCACTCTCTTCATAGGGCAGGATTGTGTTTGCAAAGGTCGGTGTTTCCTTACTATTGACAATCTTCTTGATATTGTCGCGTTGAATTTTCACAGCTGCTTCAATAGCAGGCAAATAGTCTGCCTCGTTGATCACATTGAAATCGGGAGCGCCAAAAGGCAGTTTGCTTTCAATGAGCAAGGGGTTGACTCTTTCCGCTCCTGACATGGTGGTCATTGCAGAAGCTTCTGACATCAGTATGATGCCCGAAGCCAGTCCAATTGTCATAAATGTTTTGTTTAGTTTCATCATTGCCGATATATAAGAAGTTTATTTGAGTTCCTTATCGAAGAATTTCACACACTGGCGGAAGAGATGATTGCGTGTGTTTCCTCCTGCGATACTATGGTTGCGATTGGTATAAACCAATTGACTGAAATCTTTATCAGCCTGCACCAGAGCTTCTGTGTATTCTGCTGTATTTCTGAAGTGGACATTGTCGTCAGCCATTCCATGGCAGAGCAACAGACTGCCTTGCAACTGCGCAGCACGCTTGATGGGGTTGATATCGTAACCATTGGGATTCTCTTTCGGTGTACGCATGAATCGTTCGGTATAAATGGTGTCGTAATACTTCCAAGATGTTGGCGGGGCAATAGCAATACCTGCACGGAACACGCCACGTCCTTCAGACATAGACATCAACGTGTTGAAGCCTCCAAAGCTCCATCCCCAAATGGCCATTCGCTGCCCATCAACGTATTCCTGTTTTGCCAGCCACAAAGCCGCTTCCACCTGGTCATGTGATTCGAGTTCACCCATCTGCAGATATGTACACTTTTCAAATTCTGCACCCCTTGCACCTGTTCCGCGTCCATCAACACAGACACACAGATAGCCACGTTGCGCCAGATATTGTTCAAGCATGGCACCTTGACCTGCCATTCCCACTCCCCATGCATTCTTGACACTCTGACTACCGGGACCGCTATATTGGAACATGATGACCGGATATTTCTTCGACGGATTGAAATCTGCAGGTTTTACCATCCATCCATTGAGGTTGACTCCATCTGCTGTGGTCAGCGTGAAGAGTTCGCGTTTACCCAAATTCATGCTCTTCAACCAACCGTTGAGTTCTCGGTTATCTACAAGTGTCGAGAGAGTTTTCCCCCGTTGGTCGCAAAGTGAGAATACGGCAGGTGTATTGATATCGCTCCACTGGTTGATGAAGTACTTGAAGCCCTTGGCAAAGATGGCGCTGTTCCATCCTTTTTTGGGTGTCAGGCAATTGCGTTTTCCATTCGAGTGAGCCACATAGACCTGTTGTTCTACGGCACCCTGTTCGTGACTTGCGTAATAGACATCTCCTGTTGCATCATCCACGCCATACACATCTGCCACGTCATAATTTCCTGTTTCTACCTGACGCAGCAATTGTCCGTTGGTATTATAGAGATACAAATGCAACCATCCGTCACGCTGACTGGGCAGAAGGATGTAACGGTTTGTCACAACGAGACTTGAAACACACTCTTCCTTGACATATTTAGCGTCACGCTCTTCTATGAGCAGTTGGCAAAGGGTTGACAAGGGGTTGACCGCATAGATGCGCAGACAATCCTGATGGCGGTTGAGTGTTGTCACCATCACCTTGGAGGCATCCCCCATCTGCTTGATGCGAGGCACATAGCCATCAGCATCAATGGGTACTTGCAACTGGCGTGTCTGACGACTTGCAATATCAAAACTCCACACCGAGGTTGTAGCATTGTCGGCACCAGCCACAGGATACTTGTAAGTATAAGCGCCAGGATACTCATCATACTGCTTGTATTCGGGATTCAGCCCTTTGAAGAGCGGCATGCTGTACTGTTTTACCTTACTCTCATCATATTTCACCCAGACCAGCACACGGCTGTCGGCTGTAAATATCATAGAGCGGTCGTTGGCAAACTCCTCCTCATTGACCCAGTCAGGGATTCCATTGATGATGGCATTGCGCTTTCCGTCCTTCGTCACTTGCACCTCAGCATTATCATAGAGCAATTTGACCAGAAATATGTTGCCGTCACGCACAAAAGCCACCAATGATCCATCAGGTGAGAAAAGCGGAGTCTGCTGAGGTCCGTTTTTCGACAGTGGAACCATTCTGTTGCTTCCCATATTATACAAATAGTACTCTGCTTTGAACGAGTGGCGATAAATATTTTCCGTATGCGTCTGTATCAGCATCTGCCGACCGTTGGGGCTGACCATATAACCATCGATATAATCGACGCCGGCGGTTTTCACCACATCAAGGTCGAAAAGCACCGAAACGGTCTTTCCTGTTTTAAAGGAATGACTCTCTACCTTACGTCCGTCTGACGACAGTTGCGTATAAGTCTCACCATCTTGGGCAGTTTTCACCGCTCTGATGCCATCGCCGCGGTATTGCCATTTACTGATTTCCGCAAGATTCAGATTACCAGCAAACATAGCGCTGACTAATGGAAATAATAGCACTGCAGTCCAAAAAAATCTCTTCATATCTTTTCATTGTTTTATGTTATGTATCTTTCTTGTTTTGATGTTGCGAAATTACAAAAATTCATTGTCATCACCAAATATCTTCATGTATTTTGTGGAAATGAATAGAAGATAAGGGCAACAAGTACAATTCAACAGACAAAAAGATGGTTTTTATCGTGAGATTTCATCCAACTTACTTCTTATGCTGTCAGGAAGTCTCTCCTATGAGTGTCCCAATACCCAATAAGTTTTTGGGACTTACTGAGGACTCACTACGTAGGAAGAAGGATGATAACATCCCGAACTCATCCCGACGGCATCCCGAAGCCGAGTGCTAAGACTCTCGTCAAAAGTTGCGCCCGTCAGTCAAATATAAAAAGCAGAAAGTCTGCACAAAAAAAAGAGCCTTTCGTTTGGCAATAAGAATTATAACCTGTAAATTTGCACCTAAGAAACCCAAATACCAAAGCAACAATGACTAATAACCAAGACGCCAAAGTACCCTCATGGGAAGAACTCGTCAACTCTATCTCATCAGGAAGTTCACATCCCGAAGCAACTTGTTGGGAAATATACAGATACCTGCGCCAAAACTACAAAACCATTGGCTCAGAAACTTCACGCACTTTATTATTTGCTTATATCAAACTGCGCACCGACAAACCGTCACTCATCAATTCCTGTATGATGGATATGGCGGTTAAGATTAGCACAACCTATACAGACTTTCAACTGCCTCGCTTTCTCGACATGTGCAACCACACTTCCTGTCTGAGAGATGAGGACCGCCAAAAACAAAAAGGCAAAGACGGAAAACTGTACCTATCCCTACAAGAACGAATAGATCGGGCCTTGCAATCCTACAGACTGCATCATCCTGAGGCACGCAATGAAAACTCCAAGGATATTATAAGCATGTACGCAGTATCGTTGTTTGAGAAAATCAAAGCAGGACGCACCTGTCGGTTTGTCAAAATGGTTGCAGCAAATGGTTTGTCGCTGATTGCAGACAGCCACCAATTCCCTTGCCGGCCTTACGAAATCATCGGAAAGGTTTACGATGTTTCCGTCGCGTCCAGCAAAAAAGGCAACAAAAGGATTGTCGAGATTGCAGCCTCAACAAAAGCGCCAAAACACGTCTTTCCTATAAAAACCGGATATATCGACGGAATTGACGAGACATACGGACACATCCACATCTTTGACAATATGTCACACCATTTCGTTGCCGACAGAAAAACAATTACCGCAACACTACCTGCACGAACAACCGTTCAAAAAGGAATGTTCATCCAATTCTGTCCTATTATCAGCGACGGAGACCCATTCAAATCGGCAGCAATCGTCAATATTTTAGACCGCTACAAAGGACACGAATCCTTTGGATCCTATTCTGCCAAGATCACATACGCAAATCCCGCACAGCATTACATCAGATACACCATCCTGTCAGACATTCCAACCACTCCCGAAGGCACCATCTCCAAAGAAGGCTTCGCCAGTACATCAACAATGAAACCGGATATGGAAAAAGAAATGACCGTAGGGAAAAACATCCAACTGATTCTATTCCTCAAGCGCGGAATAAACGGTCAGAAAAGCAACCACGTGGCTGAGATTTATTAGTCAATATGCCTTTTTACGCCCATTTTCATGCTTTAAAACCGTTTTCTGCAAGTACTATACACCTTTTATATAAAGAAAACAACGTTTTTCTTTTGATATTCCGTAGGATTGCAGTACCTTTGCAAGCTAAAAGCACTATTTTAAACAGAGAATGAGTAAATACCAAAATAAAACATTCCCTCTAATTGCTGATATAGAGGGAGATTACAAAGATTTAACAAGCATCGAAGTACCGGAAGTCTTGCCAGTATTGACAGTACGCAACGTTGTAATGTTTCCGGGAGTTGTCAACCCCATCCTCGTGGGACGGGACCAGAGTCTTAAACTACTCAAGAAAGCAGAGAAAGAAGACTCACTCTTTGCCGTATGCTGCCAGTATTCAGCCAATACGGAATTTCCATCCCAAAACGACATCTACAAGATTGGAGTAATGGCCAAACTCGTAAGGATTATCAGTTTGCCTAACAACAAGGTCACCGCCATCGTGCAGGGACTACGACGCATCGTATTGGGTGATGAAATACCCAACGACAACTTCATGCTTTCACACGTACTCCCATACGATGAGAAAATCCCAGAACAGGACGATACTGAGTTCAACACAGCCATAGGCACCCTGCGCGACGTTACAACAGAGTTTATCGACATGAACGATGAAATGCCCGATGAAGCATCATTCTCCGTGAGAAACATCGGCAACAACCTCATCGCGCTCAACTACATATGTAGCAACTTTGTGGAAAACGTAAGCGAACGCATAGACCTTCTGAACACCTCAAACCTCAAGGATCGCCTCTTCATGATGATCAAACACATGAACAAGCAGCAAGAATTGCAGACCTTGAAACTTGAAATTCGCAAGAAGACCCACGAAGACCTCGACGAGCAACAGCGCAACTACTTCCTCCAGCAACAGATCAAGAACATTCAGGCTGAAATGGGCAATGAGGCTTCGCCTGAAAAGAAAGACCTGCTGGAAAAAGCTGCCAAAAAGAAATGGAGCAACGAAACCGCCAAAGTATTCAAGCGCGAGATGGAGAAACTCGATCAGCTCAACCCACAAAGTCCGGACTACAACATCCAACTGACGTACCTCCAGACTCTTGTTTCGCTGCCATGGAACGAATACACCAAGGATGACCTCAATCTGAAGCGTGCACAACGAATCCTTGACCGCGACCACTACGGCATGGAGAAAGTCAAGGAGAGAATACTCGAATACATCGCTGTGCTCTCGCTCAGAGGCAATCTCAAGTCGCCTATCCTTTGCCTCTACGGCCCTCCAGGAGTCGGAAAAACCAGTCTGGGCAAATCCATCGCCGACGCACTAAACAGAAAATACGTGCGCGTCTCACTTGGAGGACTACACGACGAAGCTGAAATACGCGGACACCGTAGAACCTACATTGGAGCCATGCCCGGACGCATCATCAAAAACATGCAGAAGGCAGGGACTGGTAATCCCGTATTCATACTCGACGAAATAGACAAGGTGACGCAGAATACCCATAACGGCGATCCTGCCTCAGCACTTCTCGAAGTACTCGATCCTGAGCAAAACAATGCCTTCCACGACAACTATCTCGATCTGGACTACGACCTGTCGAAAGTCATGTTTATTGCAACGGCCAACAATCTCGGCACCATTCCCAAACCCCTACTCGACCGCATGGAAATCATCGAAGTAAGTGGCTATATTACCGAAGAGAAACAAGAGATTGCTAAGCGACACCTCATTCCACGCGAAAAAGAGAATACGGGACTGGCAGACAGCCGACTCACCTTCACCAAGGCTGCCACAGAGAAAATCATCGAGCAATATACGCGGGAAAGCGGTGTGCGCCAACTGGAGAAACAAATCAACAAGGCCTTGCGCAAAATAGCCTTTAAAGTAGCGGAAAGCGGAACCCTGCCTTTCTCTAAAATCACTCCCGTTGAACTCGAAGGACTGTTGGGCAAACCACCTTACTATCGCGACATCTATCAAGGCAACAGCTATGCAGGAGTCGTTACAGGACTCGCATGGACAAGCGTTGGCGGTGAAATCCTCTTCATCGAAACCTCACTCTCGAAAGGAAAGGGCGCAAAACTCACGCTGACAGGAAACCTCGGTGACGTCATGAAAGAAAGTGCCATTCTCGCTCTTGAATATGTAAAAGCACACGCAGATACACTTCATATCGATTATCGCATTTTCGACAACTGGAACATACACATCCACGTTCCAGAAGGTGCGACGCCCAAGGACGGACCATCAGCAGGAATCACCATTGCAACCAGCATCGCCTCTGCCCTGACCCAACGTAAAGTGCGTCGCAACACAGCCATGACCGGTGAAATAACGCTTCGAGGAAAAGTTCTTCCCGTTGGCGGCATCAAGGAGAAGATCCTCGCTGCCAAACGTGCCGGAATCACAGACATTCTGATGTGTCAGGAAAACCGCAAGGACATTGAAGAGATTCCTGAAGTTTATCTCAAAGGCGTAGAATTCCATTATGTCGAAAACGTACAAGACGTATGGAACTTCGCATTAACAGACGAGATAGTAGATAACCCATTGGACTTCACCATCCAAGACGACAACAAAGACAGCAAATGACATTTGAACTGCAACATACAGATTCTGCCAGCGATGCACGAACAGGCCTTCTCACCACAGACCACGGACAGATCAAGACGCCAATCTTCATGCCCGTAGGAACCGTTGGAAGCGTCAAAGGCGTACATTTCTCAGAACTCCGCGAACAAGTCAAGGCACAGATTATACTTGGAAACACTTATCATCTCTACCTTCGACCAGGACTGGAAGTGCTCCGTCAAGCAGGCGGACTCCATCAATTCAACACATGGGACCGCCCTATCCTAACCGACTCCGGCGGTTTCCAGGTATTCTCATTGACTGGCATACGAAAACTCCGCGAGGAAGGCTGCGAATTCCGTTCACACATCGACGGTTCCAAACACTTCTTTACTCCTGAAAATGTGATGGATACCGAACGCGTGATAGGAGCAGACATCATGATGGCCTTCGACGAATGTCCACCAGGACAAAGCGACTATAACTATGCCAAGAAATCGCTCATGATGACCCAACGCTGGCTCGACCGATGCATCAAGCGACTCGACGAAACCGAACCACTTTACGGCTATCGTCAAAGTCTCTTCCCTATCGTACAAGGCTGCACCTATAAAGACCTCCGCCGAGAGGCTGCCAAATTTGTGGCAGACAAGGATGCCGACGGAAATGCTATCGGAGGATTAGCTGTCGGCGAACCCACAGAAGTGATGTACGAGATGATTGAAGTGGTCAATGAGATACTGCCTAAAGACAAGCCTCGCTACCTGATGGGTGTAGGAACGCCACAGAATATTCTCGAAGCTATCGAACGTGGTGTTGACATGTTTGACTGCGTCATGCCCACTCGCAACGGCCGTAATGCTATGCTGTTCACCTATGAGGGCACAATGAACATGCGCAACAAGAAATGGGAGGCAGACTTCTCGCCCATTGATCCCGACGGCTGCGACATCGACCGCATACACACCAAAGCATACCTCCACCACCTGTTCAAGGCTCAAGAGTTACTTGCCATGCAGATTGCCAGCATACACAATCTGGCATTCTACCTGCGCCTTGTGACCGACGCACGCCAACACATCGAACAGGGTGACTTCGTGCAATGGAAACGCTCGGTGATTGACAACCTTGGTCGTCGAAGATAAGAACCCTACAGACACACTTACCGATGAAGAGAAAACTCAAAGAAATAGCTGCACGTATCAGACGCATCTGGTTGCGCCTGCTCATCCTGCTTCATCCCATCATCAAATGGCTCAGGAAACTCCCCTGGCACAAATTGCGATGGATGAAGAAATGCAATCCGCTGCATTACATCAAGCGCATCGACTGGTACATCATCAAGAAGTTCATTGGCACATACATCTACTCCATTGCACTCATCATCTCGATATCTATCGTGTTTGACGTCAATGACAACCTCACCAAGTTCACCAACTATCACGCACCATTGCGTGCTATTGTGTTCGACTACTATGCCAACTTCATCCCCTATTTTGCCAATCTTTTCTCGCCACTATTCGTTTTCATAGCGGTCATCTTCTTCACCTCTAAACTGGCAGGCAACTCAGAGATTATTGCCATGTTGGCGTGCGGAATGAGTTTCAAGCGCTTGCTCCGCCCCTATATTATCTCTGCAGCACTCATCGCCTTGCTCAACTTCTATCTTGGCGCTTACGTCATCCCTAAAGGAACGGTAGTCCGCCATGACTTTGAATCTCTCTATAAGAATAATAAGAAGAATACATCGGCAAGCAATATTCAGTTGATGGTGGATAAAGGTGTCGTCGCTTATATTTCACAATACGATGATGTCCACAAGACCGGATTCGGCTTTTCACTCTACAAATTTGAAAACAAGAAGATGGTAAGCCACATGACTGCCAGCGTTATTCAATACGACACGATTTCTGATTCACGCTACCATTGGAAAGCTCGCAGTTACAAGATTCGTAAACTGAAAGGTTTGAGAGAGGAAATTCAAAGTGGCATGGAACTCGACACCCTGATCCAAATGGAACCGATGGACCTCATCTTCTCCAAAGGTCAGCAGGAAACGTTCACCTCTCCTGAACTCAGGCAATACATCTCAAAACAACAGTCTCGCGGTTCAAGCAATGTTGTACAATATGAGGTAGAATACCACAAGCGTATCGCCTCATCATTCGCCTCCTTTATCCTTACCATTATAGGTGTTTCACTATCTTCAAGAAAACGAAAAGGCGGCATGGGACTATACTTAGGCATTGGCCTCGCATTGTCATTCGCCTATATTCTTCTACAAACGGTATGTGCCACCTTCGCTATCAATGCTGACACACCACCGGCATTAGCCGCATGGATTCCAAACATTCTCTATGTGTTTATAGCATACTATTGCTACCGACACGCCCCTAACTAATACATTATTAATTTAAAATAGGAAAAGTGACATTCGAAGAAACATACCTCAACGATAATATCCTCGACGCGCTCTATGACATGCGCTTCGAGGAAATGACTCCCATCCAGGAACAATGCATTCCGCAAATTCTCGACGGGCGCGACCTTATTGGTGTCGCCCAGACAGGAACAGGTAAGACGGCAGCCTATCTCCTGCCGGTACTCAGCATGCTTGATGATGGTGGTTTCCCACACGATGCTGTCAATTGCATCGTCATGTCTCCGACTCGCGAACTTGCCCAACAGATAGACCAAGCCATGCAAGGCTTCGGCTATTATCTCAACGATGTGTCGAGTGTTGCCATCTATGGCGGAAACGATGGTTCTCGCTTTGACCAAGAGACCAAGGGACTTAAAATGGGCGCCGATGTGATTATTGCCACCCCAGGACGTCTCCTGTCCCATATTCGCATGGGGCATGTAGATCTCTCCCGTCTTTCATTCTTCATCCTCGACGAAGCCGACCGCATGTTGGACATGGGATTCTCTGACGATATCCTGCAGATTGCAAAACTGCTGCCCGACAATCACCAGACCATCATGTTCTCTGCCACCATGCCCGACAAAATTCAGCAATTGGCACGTACACTTTTGACCAACCCTGTCGAGGTGAAGATTGCCGTATCAAAACCGGCAGAAAAGATTCAGCAGTCAGCATACGTATGCTACGAACCGCAGAAGATCAACATCATCCGCCATCTCTTCAAGGCAGGAGAACTTCAACGAGTCATCATCTTCTCCGGCAAGAAAGACAAGGTAAAGGACATTACTCGCGAACTCAAACGCATGAACATCAACTGCGCACCCATGCACAGCGACCTCAGCCAGCAGGAGCGCGACGATGTCATGTATCGGTTCAAGACGGGTCAGGTAGATGTGCTCGTTGCAACAGACATTGTGTCGCGAGGCATTGATATTGACGACATCTTGATGGTCATCAACTACGATGTACCTCATGATGCAGAAGACTACGTCCATCGCATCGGACGCACAGCACGTGCGCAACGCGATGGTGTTGCCATCACTTTTGTCTCTGAATTGGACATGCGTGCCTTTGCCGACATAGAGCGTTTCCTTGAAAAGGAAATTGTCAAGATTCCTATCCCTGAAGGATTGGGCGAAGGTCCTAAATACGAGCCCAATGCACCACGTAAGAACACGCGCGGTCGTGGTGGTCGCAGCAACAACCGTAAGCCTAACGGCAACAAAACTCGCAACAAGCGACGCAGCACCAAGCCATCGTCAGGTGAGCAACCTTCCGTAAAATCTTCCCAAGACTCTGTGACAAGCACACAGTCGAAAGACGGACAACAGAAGCGCAAACGTAGGAGGTCCAATGGCAATCACCACAAGAAATCCAATACGCCTCAAAGCAAGACCACTCCTGCCATACCAAAGTCTGAAGCTTGATTGCCTCTTTACGGTAAAAAATTGCTTTGCAGCAAACAATAAGAACTTACGATAAACTATAAAAATCATCCCGTTGGACTTGTCCTCTCCAGACACTCCAACGGGATGATTGTCTTCATGTGGTTTCCACAACCTCTATGCGTTTCGCTCAACCATTTTACTTATAACATTCTCTTATGCGCTGAGCCAAAACGCGTTATGACAGTCGGGAATCATATCAATCCATAGCCGTTACTTCACCGTCGCAACAGAGAAATAGTGTTCTCGTAAAGGTTTGGTTATTTTCTTACCTTTAAGAACTATCGTTTGCTTCAGTCTGATGTCCTGTGAAGAAGAAGCCACCTTAACTTCATATTTACCAGGATCAACATTCCATTGACGCTTTCCATTGTTCGAATAATAGCCAAACTGCTCGGTATAAAGTTTAATCCCAACAGTTTTTGTTTCTCCAGGCTCAAGCGTCACACGTGCAAATCCTTGCAATTGTATCGGTCGGATTTGTTGCTTTTTGTCTGTTGGAGAGAGATAAATCTGCGCCACCTCATCGGCTTTCATCTTTCCTACATTAGTCAAGGAAAATGTCAATTCCACCGCATCGTTATCAGTAGGACACTCCTTAACCATGTTCAGATTTCCATACGAGAACTGCGTATAAGACAGTCCGTATCCAAACGGCCATTCTATGCGTTCATCCTGTTCGATTTTCTCATTATAACAGATTGGTTCATCTATTTCCGTGTTGGGATAGCTCACCGACAATTTTGCAGACGGCGAAATTCTACCATAAAGGATGTCTGCTACCGCATGACCACCCTCTTCACCAGGGTACCATGCTTGTATGACAGCAGCGCATCTCTTAGAGATTTTCGAGATAATCTGTGCACGTCCTCCAAAGACAACGAGCACAACAGGTTTTCCTGTTGCCAGCAGTTTTTCCACAAATTCCTCTTGCTTACCAGGTAAGCGTAAACCTTGTCTGTCTCTGTTTTCTCCGCAAAGCATTACATTTTCACCCACCGCAGCGATAATCACATCACTTTCGCGAGCCATGTCCAACGCCACTTTTTGATCAGCTTTCTCCCCAGAATCCACCTTACGGTGCAACAACTGGTATTCCCATGCACGCTTGTCACCTGTCTCTGCATATTTCGTCTCTATCTCTTCCGTCCAGTCGCATCCCCGAGCATAAGCCACGTCAACCCCTTCTGGTTTACGAGTTTCCATAGCCTCCTTCAGTTTCACGATCTTCGGCAGATTCTTGTCGCTCCACTGTTTCTGCCATCCTTTCCAGAAGTAGAACATGCTTGGGAAAGAATAGTCTCCACACATCGCCCACATAGAATTGGCATTAGGCCCTGTCAGCAGAACCCTTTTGACATTTTTCAAAGGCAACACCCCATTGTTTTCAAGCAACACAACAGACTGTGTGGCAATATCGTATGCCGTCTTCTGCTTGAAAAAAAAATCAAGCACCACTTCATCATCGCTATAGAGGTAACGATTCTCGTCCATCATTCCTGCCTGTATTTTGAAACGTATGACATTCTTGACAGCCCGTTCCACGACTTCTGGTTTCACCAGTTTTTTCTCAATTGCCTCTTGCAAATATTTATAGTTGTCGCCTTTTGGAAAATCAACATCGTTTCCCCCATTAATCGCAGCAACCGCTTTTTCCAGTGGAGTGTCAAGGTTGGGAATCTGGTCAATGGCGGTATAGTCGCTCACCACCATCCCTTTGAATCCAAGGTATCCTCTTAGAATATCATTCAAGATTTCGCTGTTAGCCACACATTTTGTTCCGTGTACTGCATGATATCCAGGCATGATGACTTGACTTCCCGCCAGTCGGATCATCGTCTCGTGAGGCAAGAGAATTTCTTCCATCATCACCTTTTCGTCAGCATCTCCTCCGCCACCATATCCAAGATAATGCTTTGAGCACACTCCCACTCCTTTCTTCAGGTCACCCATCTGCAACCCTTTAGCAAATGCCGTACCCATCATGGCCGAGAGATACGCATCTTCACCATAGGATTCTTCAAGCCGGTTGAAAGACGGTATTCTACACACATCCACCATAGGCGACAGTGACAGAATGCCTCCCATCCTTCGCAAGTCGTTTGCAGTCTGTTTGGTTTTCAGTTCAGCCAATTCAGTATTAAAGGAACAAGCCTGTCCGATTTGCTGCGGATAGATTGTTGCATCTTGCGTATTAACTCCCGATAGCACTTCTTCATGAAACAAAGCAGGAATGCCGTTCGGTGTGTTCTTTATAATCCATTGCTGCAAGGCAACAACTTTTTTTCTGATGTTATCAGCAGATTCAAGATTCTGACTTGCATATTGTGAGAAGTGTCCGATACCGTTAGGAATGATTTTCCGGCATTGTGCCGTATCCAGCTGACCATTTTGATCAAACAAGTCATCCATATAGATACTTCTCAACTGTGCGAGGCGTTCCTCTTGCGACATTCGTCCGTAGAGTTCATCAACCTGTTGTTCTATTCCCTTCTGCTGGTTGCAAGCCACCAACATCGTAGTGCACGCCATAGTGGCCATAATTTTCATTTTACCCATACCACATAATCGCTTTTACGTTCAACCTGTGGTTTCAAAGCATCAGGCGCAGCATATCCCACAATACAATTTCCAATACCCTCATATTCATCCTTTATTCCGAGTTCCTGAAGGATTTGTTTTCCCTCTTCCGTCTCGAAGGTCTCCTTAGCCCGATGAATCCAGCAGGAGCCCAATCCCAGACTTTGTGCTGCAATCATCATATTTTCCATGACGAGAGTACCGTCATATACTCGTGTTGCCACATCCTTTTTAGCAAGCACCACCAGAACGACAGGAGCTCCATAGAACGGGTCAGCATGTCCGCTGGTTGTATTCATGTTTCTTGCCATGACGATATCGAGGTTTATCCTGCTCAACCTATCTCTCATTTCTTTGTTAGTCACAGCCAGTATGATAGCCGCTTGTTTGTTCATTCCCGAAGGAGCATAGGTTCCAGCTTTGACAATTTGTTCTATGAGTTCATCAGGAACACTTTTAGCCATATACTTCTTTACGCTTCTCCTTTCGATGATGTCTTGAATAGTTTTGTTCATAATCGGTAGTTTATTGTTAGATGGTTTGTTTCTTATCTTGCAAAATTACAAAAAAAGCAAGAGAATCAAGATAGAATGGTATAAAAGATAAAAAAAGACTGATATCTTTATGATACCAGTCTTCTTTCAATATGTATTTCTTATCTATTAGTTCTTGAAGAAATCTTTTACTTCCTCGTTGGGAACCATCTGCTCATCGAAGATGTAAGCACCAGTCTTAGGGCTCTTCACCATCTTGATAACCTTTGAATAAGCGCGACCATCCTTTGAACCTTCATGGAGGGTAGCGACGGTTTTCTTTGCCATAGTCTAATTGCTTAATTATTTAATCTCCTTATGAACGGTCATACGTTTCAGGATGGGGTTATACTTCTTGAGTTCCATTCTCTCGGGAGTGTTCTTACGGTTCTTGGTCGTTACGTAACGGCTTGTTCCGGGCAGTCCACTCTCTTTCATTTCTGTGCACTCCAGAATTACCTGTACACGATCGCCTTTTTTCTTGCTTGCCATAGTTTAGTCTCCTATCACTTTAATATCCTTCCAGTCCACGAAACCTTTGGCAACAGCTTGCTTCAAGGCAGCATCCAGACCTACTTTATTAATCATACGCAGACCAGCAGCACTGATCTTCAACTGAATCCAGCAAGCCTCCTCTACATAGTAGAATTTCTTGCTGAACAGGTTAACGTCAAAGCTACGCTTTGTGCGGTGCTTTGAGTGAGACACATTATTACCAATCTGTGCCTTCTTTCCTGTAATCTGACAAATCTTCGACATTTCTATCTACTTTTAACTTGTTCCTAAATTGTAACTTACTCCAAACAGGTTGCAAAATTACAAAATTTTCTAAACAACAAAGAACCCTACTTTACATTTCGGTGTAATATTAACGTTTTTTAACGCTATTATACCCTTGTCTGTTCATCTTTCAGAAAATCGAGAAACATTTGCATGGCTTTGTTGGTTGCAATGGCCAGATTGATATCTCTTCCGTGGTCTTCCTGCACCATGAAAGTCACCTGTCTGTCGATATCTCCACAAGCGAGCCAGATCGTGCCAACGGGAATCTCTTTAGTTCCTCCGGTAGGTCCAGCGAATCCTGTTGCAGCAATGGCATAATTGGTATTGAGTGTCTGACATGCTCCCTTTACCATTTGTTTGGCAACTTCTTCACAGACAGCAGTTTGTTCTTCGAGCACTTGTGCGTCAACATGCAGCAGTCTTTCTTTGATTTCATCGACATACGACACCACTCCACCTTTGAAGTATTTCGATGCTCCCGGTGTAGCGATCATGGCTTCTGCTATTCTTCCTCCGGTACAGCTTTCTGCAGTTCCTACGGTTTTTTCCAATTCCCAGAGTATCTGACTGATTTCACGACTGATAATCTTACTTTCAAAATCCATATTCTTTCTTTTTATTTAAAGGTAACTTTACTGAAGGCAGGCGCATCGATGGGACACGTCTCTCCGTCCAGATATTTATAGTATCCTACAATACCAATCATTGCAGCATTGTCTGTTGTATAGCTGAATTTAGGTATATAGATAGTCCATCCGTATCGTTTGGCATGATCGTGGAATGCGTTTCGCAATCCATTGTTTGCGCTGACTCCTCCTGCCACAGCCACATGTTTGATTCCTGTCTGCTTGACCGCCATCTTCAGTTTCTTCATCAGGATATCGACGATAGTAAATTCGAGTGAAGCGGCAATATCTTCTTGATGGTGTTCGATGAAATCGGGATCCTCTTCCACCCATTTCCTCATATTATAGAGGAATGAAGTCTTGAGTCCGGAGAAGCTGTAGTTAAGACCTGGGATTTGCGGTTCGGCAAACTTGTACGCTTTAGGATTTCCCTGTCGTGCCAGTCGGTCTATGATAGGTCCTCCGGGGTATCCGAGTCCCATGACCTTTGAACATTTATCGATGGCTTCTCCTGCGGCATCGTCGATGGTTTGTCCGAGCACCTCCATGTCGTTATAGGCGTTAACCTTGACAATTTGCGAATTACCTCCGCTGACGAGCAGGCAGAGGAAGGGCAATGGCGGTTGCTGATTGTCATCATCACTTTCTTTGATGAAGTGAGCCATCACGTGACCTTGCAGATGGTTGACGTCGATAAGGGGTATTCCGAGCGATCTTGCAAATCCTTTAGCAAAGCTCACTCCGACGAGCAGCGATCCCATGAGTCCCGGTCCTCTTGTAAATGCCACGGCAGTAAGCTGTTCCTTGGAGATTCCTGCCTTTTTTATGGCTTGATCCACTACAGGCACCACGTTTTGCTGATGTGCTCTTGATGCGAGTTCCGGCACTACGCCGCCGTATGCTTGGTGTACGGCTTGTGATGCTGTTACATTTGAGAGCAGCACACCGTTTTTGAGTACAGCTGCAGATGTATCGTCGCAGCTTGACTCAATTCCCAATATGTAGATATCTTTATTTTCCATTGTTTAGTGTGACAGTATTTCTACTCCATGTTCTGTCATCAGCAGAGTGTGTTCCCACTGTGCAGACGGTTTCTCATCTTCTGTAATAACTTCCCATCCGTATGGGTCGTCAGCATCGATAAAGACCTCCCATGTTCCCATATTGATCATAGGTTCGATGGTGAACACCATTCCCGGTACGAGAAGCATTCCGGGATGTTTCTGTGCGAAATGGCACACTTCCGGTTCTTCATGGAATTTGAGTCCCACTCCGTGTCCGCAGAGGTCTCTCACCACTCCATAGTGGTATTTTTTGGCATGTTTCTCAATGGCTTTTCCTATTTCTCCAACGAATCCCCATGGTTTAGCGGCCTCCATGCCTATTTCGAGACACTCTTTGGTCACCTCCACGAGTTGTTTCTTTTCAGGAGTTGTTTCGCCAATGATAAACATTCTCGAAGCGTCGGCATAGTATCCGTCGAGGATGGTGGTAAAATCTACGTTGATGATGTCTCCCTCTTCAAGGATATCTGTTGCCTTCGGAATACCGTGACACACCACTTCGTTGATGCTTGTACAAACGCTCATGGGAAATCCTTCATAGTTGAGACAGGCAGGAATGGCTCCGTGTGCTTCGCAGTATTCTCTACAGAGTTTATCTATTTCGAGCGTTGACATTCCTTCGTGTATTTCCTTTTCTATCAGGTCGAGCACTCCTGTGTTGACCACACCCGACCGTCTGATTCCCTCTATTTGTTCTGGAGTCTTCACAAGCTGGCGAGTGGGTACCAATACGCCTTGATTCTCCAAGTGCATAATTTTCTTGTCAAATTCTGTCGGCTGTACGCCTGGCTTACAATGCCACCTTCTTTTTACCATAATAAAAAAAACGTTTTTACGTGGCAAAATTACTAATAAGTGTCAGAATAACCAAACAATTCGTTGAAAAAAACGGTATTATCTGTTACTTCCGATTCTGTTTGATGATGCTGTAGGCGGCATAGAGTCCGAGTTCTCCTGCCTTGCTGAGGTCTGCCACAGCCTGTGCCTGCTGTTTGAGCGCGAGCCTTGCTATTCCTCTGTTGTAGTATGCTTCAGCCAGATGTGAATCCATCTCTATGGCTTTCGAATAGTCTTCTATGGCATGGAGATAATCTTTCCGCTGCACATAGACATTACCTCGGTTGTAATAGAGGATTGCACTGGGATTGTTCTCAATAGCCTCACTCAGGTCGGAGAGCACATTGGCGGTCTTCATACTGATGTCTGTACCCTGCGAAGCATTAAACGCGTTGAGTCTTGCCTGGCAGACTGCTCTTTGCCAATAGGCGAGTGTCTGTGTGGAGTCGAGTTGTACAACAGCCGTAAGGTCGTCTATTGCTGCTTCATTATTCTGGGTATCTGAATAGGCTACAGCTCTTATCAGCAGGAGTGCTGCTTTTTGTTTTGCGTCGTGACATTTGTCGATCGTGTCAGCCACCGAGTCTATCAGTGCGAAGTAGCGGTTTGTGGCAGCCTCGTCGAGTGTGCGCAACTGTCGTGTCACATAAAGCTGTCGTGTGCCGCCTTCGTTTCTGTTGAAGTCATCCACCCGTTGGTCGAAGGCAGTTGTTGCGTTCATCCGTTCTACGTCTTTCTGCATGGCGAGCACAAACATAGGAAGATAGTCGAGCGAAGCCTTTCTGTTTTGCACCCTTCCCCGGTAATCGCTTTGATATTCGTGTTCCACCTCCTGTACATCTTCCACAGCCAGTTGGTTGTATTTCTCGATGTCGAGGTCGCTACGTTTTCTCATCTGTTTTTTCGAGAGTCTCGGCTGAATACCCAAGCGTTTGTTCATCTGTGCTTTGAAGATTCTGAATTCGTCGAGCTCTGCCTGTTTGCTCATACCGAGTTTTCTGTAACAGTCGGCACGGTGTTGCAGTCCAAACCAGAAGTTTGGAAATTCCGCAATGATTTTCGTATAGTCCCTTATGGCACCTCTGATATTTCCGGTATTCTCCAGCAGGAGTGCGCGGTTGAAGAGTGCCATGAGGTTATTGGGCTCCAGGTTGAGCACGAAGTCAAAGTCGAGGATGGCTTGGTTGTCATCTCCCACCTGTGCCCTCAAGAGTCCTCTGTTGTAGTGTGCGAGGAAGTTGTTGGGATCGAGGTCGAGCGCAGTATCATAGTCTGCCATGGTTCCCCTGAGGTTATTGAGGTTGAATCTGGCAATGGCTCGGTTCACATAGCAATCCACTCGTTTGGGCATGAGGTGGATGGCTTTGCTGAGATACTCGTCGCTCTCTTTCCATTGATGCCGTGCCATGCTGATGATGGCTTTCTGACTCCACAGCGAACCGTCGTATGGGTCGATAGCAATACTTTTATCGAGTGCGACAACAGCTTTTGTGGTGTCTTTCTGGAGCATATAGACCTCTGCCTGCATGGCATAGACTTTCGCGTTCTTGCTCCATCGGGTGAGCATGGTGTCTATCTGTGCCAGTGCCACAGCATACTCTTTCTGCTGAATATGACAAAGCACTCTGTTGTGCCACAGATTTCGGTTCTCCGGGTCGTATTTCAGTGCTTTATCGTAGTCTTTCACGGCTCCGGCAAAGTTGTCTTGTCTGATGCGGCAGAGTCCTCTGAGTTCATAGACGCTGACCACAAACGGGTTTCTGTCAAGTGCCTCGGTACAGTCGTTTTCAGCTCCTTGGTAGTCGTCGAGATAGAATTTCGCCAGACCTCTGTAGAACCATGGTTCGTAGAGATACGGTTTTGCCGAGATCACCTGATTGAAATACTGTATGGAGAGCACATAGTCTTCATAGTAGAGTGCCGACTGTCCTACCATGAGCAGTCTGTCGGTATTAAACTGTGCCTTGCCGGTCATTGACGACAGGATCATAAGTGCAACAAGCAGAAGTTTCTTCAAACCTCTGCCCGTTGTCGTTGTCTTAATTACCCTTGTCATCATGTTTACAATCCGTTTTGCTTTACCTTATTACGGGAGCCTGTTTCGCCTGTATGTCTTTTGTGGTCGGTGATTATTTTCTCACCGCCATTTTAGTTTTGTATCCGCAGCGCACACGTCCTTGGAGTAATGCTCTCATCTTACTCTTGATGAGTTGTTTGCGGAGTGGAGAGATGCGATCCACGAAAACCTTGCCTTCGAGGTGGTCAAATTCGTGCTGCATCACGCGTGCAAGGTATCCTTCCACCCATTCGTCGTGTGGTTGCATTTTCTCGTCGAGCCATTGCACGTGAATGCGTGTCGGTCTGGTCACGCGCTCGTGGATGCCGGGCAACGATAGACATCCTTCTTCCGAGGTGTCGGTCTTGCTTTCATCGTATTCCACGATATGTGCGTTGATAAACACGTTTCTGAATCCTTTGTATTCAGGGAGGTCATCGCTGATCACATCAAGGTCGATGACCACCAGTCGTATGTCTTTTCCAATCTGTGGTGCAGCCAGTCCGATGCCCTCGCTCTCTGCGAGTGTGTCCCACATGTCGGCAATGAGTTTATCGAGCTCCGGGTAGTCGGCAGTAATATCCTGTGCCACCTTTCTCAACACCGGCTGTCCATATATATAAATAGGTAGTATCATTTCTTGTTGCTTTATTCGTCGTCACGATTTCCGTGCGCGCATATAGTCCTGCAGTATGATCGTGGCACTGATTTCATCCACCAGCGCCTTGTTTTGCCGTGCCTTTTTCTTCAGTCCTCCGTCAAGCATGGCCTGATGGGCAAGTACGGAGGTAAAGCGCTCGTCGAAGAATTCGATGGGCACATCGGGCCGTGCCTTTTTCCATCGGTTCACAAACTGCTGTACGCGCTGCAGGTTTTCGCTGGGCTGTCCGTTGGGCTGTCTGGGTTCTCCTATGACAATGCGCTCCACGGGTTCGCGTGCAATATAGTCGTTGAGGTATTGGAAGAGTTCTGCCGTGGCTACTGTTGCCAATCCTCCTGCAATAATTTGCAGAGGATCGGTAACAGCGAGTCCGGTTCTTTTCTTTCCGTAGTCTATCGAGAGTATTCTCACGCTAAGAATTTCCCTTTTTTATCCGTGGTTCTTTTTATTTGTTGTAGAGCAACCAAGCGCCGTGATACTTACCCTGGAGTTCGTTGCGGCTTGCAACTGCCTCACCCTTCGTATCAAACGTGGTAGCCACTACGCGGAAGGTGCCACCCTGGGTATTGCGCACGATCTGTGCATCATAGCCGGCATTGCGGAGCTGCTGCTGCAGTCCTTCGGCGTTGGCCTGAAGTGAGAACGAACCTACTACTACGCTGAAAGCCTTGAGTCCATTTCCGCTGATGAGGGTTACATTCTCCTGACGCACGTTCACGTTGTCAGTATTGTCAACCACCTGTGTGTCGTTGGCAGGTTTGGTCTCTACGGGTGCCACTACAACGGGTTCTTCCTGTGCGGGCTGCTGCTGTTGCTGCTGTTCTTCTTGCTGCTTGGCTTTCATGTAAGCCTGCTTGTAGGCGCTGTCGCCTGATTTACAACTTGTGAAAGCCATTGCGGCACACAGTCCTGCACATAGGATAATTTGTTTCTTCATTGTTTTATTTGTTTTAATTTTATAATGCTTTTTGAATATCATCTGCGAAATTACAAAATATCGTCCAAACTTGAAGAGAAAAGGTGCATAAAGTTTGTTAAATGGTATCAAATCGCATTATTTTATGAAAAAATATGGCTAAACAGCACGATGTTTTCAAAAAGATTGCCTATATTTGCAGCAACAAACATTATCAACCCTTTAAAACGAAACGACTATGAAGAATTTAGGATTTCTCGGTGCATTCCTCGGTGGTGCTCTCGCCGGAGCCGTAGTAGGACTGCTGTTAGCCCCTGAAAAGGGAGCCGACACTCGTGATAAGATTACCGATGCGGTAGATGACTTCATGAAGAAGCATAATATCAAGCTCAGTCGCAAGGAGATGTCTGACCTTGCCGCCGATATTGTTGACGCAGCACCTGAAGTAAACGAGTAATGCTGTCGAGCGACAAGAATGTAGAGACCATCGGACAACTGGTGCAAGCCGTTATCCGCTATTTGAACCTCCAGAAGGAGAGTATCAAATTTGACGTGGTCGGCAAACTGGTACAGTTGCTGACGGTAGCCGCTTTGGCTGCCGTTGGCTTTCTGCTGGTCATTGCCATCCTCCTCTATTTCTCTTTCGCCGTGGCATTCTGGCTGTCGGCATCGTTAGGCATGACCATGGCATTCATGCTGATCAGTTTGGCTCATCTGCTCTTGCTCGTGGTCGTTTTCATCTTCCGAAAGGCATGGATAGAGCGCCCACTGGTGAAGCTTCTTGCCAACATCCTGATGAGCAACGATCCACAATAGTAACCATGTGAGAGGACTTATTCTTATGCAGACCAAACAACAACAGGTGGGTATTCCACAGACCTTGGAGGACATTCGCGCACGACGCGAACAACTCGCTGAAGAACTTGCTCAGGCGCGCAGCGAGATTAGCGGTCATTGGCACCAACTTGTCACTCCCCAAAAGACCAATACGCGCGGCGAACTTGTTGCTGCGCTGATTTCCAATGCCGTTACGGCATTCGACGCTTTCCTCCTTGTGCGCAAACTGTTGCGCGGCTACCACACCCTTTTCGGTCAGCGCAAGCGCCGTTAAACGATTTCCATTGCCCATGAAAGATACCGTCCTTCTGTTACGGCCATTGCAGTGGGTGAAGAATTTCTTTGTCTTCGCCCCTTTGTTTTTCAGCAACAACCTGCTGAACAGCCATTATTTCCTACAGACACTGTGGGTGTTTGTTGCATTCTGCTTCGTATCGAGCAGCATCTACTGTTTCAACGACATCCATGACGTGGAGAACGACCGCCTCCACCCTAAGAAGTGCCACCGCCCCATTGCCGCCGGCAAGGTGAGCGTGGCTATGGGCTACGTCATCATGATGCTGACACTGGCAGCCAGTCTGATCACAGCCTGTCTCTCCGACTGCAACCACCTGCCCGTGGTCTGCGCCATGCTGGTGGGCTACTGGCTGATGAACGTGGCATACTGCATCCGCCTCAAAAAGTACGCCATCCTCGATGTGGCCATCATTGCCGTGGGCTTTGTCATACGCGTACTGATAGGTGGTTTTGCCACCGACATCATCGTATCGGGATGGTTGGTCATGATGACCTTCCTCCTGGCACTCTTCCTTGCCTTTGCCAAGCGCAAAGACGATTACCGCATCTACGAGCAGACGGGCACCATGCCGCGCAAGAGTATTGCGGGCTACAATTCCCAGTTTATCGACCTCTCCGTCACCATCGTGGGCACCATCACCATGGTGTGCTATATTATCTACACCATGAGCGACAGCGTGGTGAGCCATTTCGGTTCGTCCTACGTCTATCTCACCAACGTATGGGTATTGGCAGGACTGTTGCGCTATCTGCAAAACATGCTGGTCTATCAGCGTAGCGGCAGTCCCACCAAAGTACTGGTGAAAGACCATTTCATCCAGACGTGCATCGTTGGCTGGGTGCTCTCATTCTTCTCCATCATCTACCTCTGATTCTCCGTCTCACCTCATGAATACTACGTTTTCCACCGACAACCGCCAAGGGTCTCCATTGGTCAGTTTTATCATCACTTACCACAACGAACCGGCCGACATGCTTCATGCGTGTATCGAGAGCATACTGGCATTATCGCTGGGCGACAGCGAGCGCGAGATTATCATCATCGACGATGGATCGGACGTGAGTCCCGTCAGCTTTCTGACCGACTGCATCGACGAGGTCATCTATGTGCGACAACGCAATATGGGACTGAGTCAGGCGCGCAACCGGGGCATCGACATGGCACACGGCTATTTCATCCAGTTTGTCGATGCCGACGATGCCATCATCGCCCCACCCTACGAACAGTGTCTTGACCTCGTGCGCTATCAGCAAGCCGACCTCGTGATGTTCTGCAGTTCCGACACCTCAGAGACGACCTTCACCCCTGTTTCCGTCTCTCCTGTCAGTGGCAGTCATTTCATGCGCGAGAGCAATATCAGGGCTGCTGCATGTGGATACCTCTTCGCACGCCGCATCCTCGGCAGCCTGCGCTTCGAGCCCAACATCTACCACGAAGACGAGGCATTCACCCCGCAACTGCTGTTGCGTGCAGAGCGCGTCTTCAACACGCCCTACAAGGCTTACTACTATCGGGCACGCCACGACTCCATCACCAGGAGCAGCGACCAAGACACCATCAGCAAGCGCCTCGACGATACGCTGACGGTACTCACCCAACTCTATCGGCTGACCGATAAGCTGTCGCCTGCCGACCGTCCTGCCATGGAACGGCGCATCGCACAGCTCACCATGGACTATCTCTACAACACCATCATGCTGACACGCTCGGCAAAAAAGCTCGATGCCACCATCGACGCCCTCCGGCAACAGGGACTTTTCCCGTTGCCCGACCGTCCTTATTCCAAGAAATACACGTGGTTCCGACGCCTCGTGGGTAATGCCATCGGACGACGGGCGCTCCTCGCATCCCTGCCGCTCCTACCCCGTCACTGACCCGTCTCATCCCCTATTCCATCTCCTATGCGCATTCTTCTCGTCAACGACTACAGTGGACTCCATGCCAACCTCAGTCAGGGGTTGCGCAGTCTGGGGCATGAGGTGACCGTTGTTTCCAACGGCAACGGATGGCGCAACTATCCTCGTGACATCTCGGTCATCAGAAAATCACCCTCCCACATTGACGGAGTGCGCTACCTCCTCAACCTCTGGACGCGCATCCTTCCACGACTCACAGGCTATGATGTGGTGCAGCTCATCAATCCCATCTGCTTCGACCTGCGTCCCGAACGCCTGTTTCCTATCTACCGCTTCCTGCGACGCCACAACGGCAAGATGATTCTCGGAGCCTTTGGCGAGGACTCGATATGGGCAAGAACCTGCATCGAAGAGAAACCGCTGCGCTATAGTGACCATAACTTCGGCAATATGGTGCGCACCGATGCTGCCTCTCAAGATCTCCTTGACGTCTGGGTGAACACCTCTCACGAAAAACTCACCCGACATATTGCCAACGACTGCGACGCCATCGTAGCATGTCTCTACGAGTATATGGCGTGCTACCAACTGCACTATCCTGCCAAGACCCATTTCATCCCCCTGCCCATCGTGCGCCAGACGCCACCCACTATCCCGTCTCATCCACGTCTGCGCCTGTTCATCGGCATCGACCGTAAGCGTAGTGCCTACAAGGGAACTGACATCATGTTGCGTGCTGCACAAGCCATCGTTGAGCGTTATCCCGACCGTGTAGAACTGCGCACAGCATACTCCGTGCCTTATGCCGAATACCAGTTGATGATGAACAATTCCGATGTCATCCTCGACCAGCTCTACAGCTATACGCCATCCATGAATTCCCTCCTTGCCATGTCCAAAGGTATTGTCGTTGTAGGAGGTGGCGAACCCGAAAACTACGAGATTATCCAGGAGAACGAGTTGCGTCCCATCATCAACGTTGAACCGACCGAGCAGAGTGTCTTCCATGCCCTTGAGCAGTTGGTGCTCCATCCTGAGTGTCTGCCACGTCTCAAGCGCGAAAGCATCACCTATGTAGATCGCCACCACGACCACCTGAAGGTTGCCCGTCAGTACGAAGCCCTCTACCAGTCCCTTTAAACAGATTCTCTTTTTATATTTAAGATTGCTGCGCCATAAAAATCCACGGAACAGTGTTTAGGTTAAAGGTTAGAGGTTAAAGGTTAAAGGTTAAAGGTTAAAGGTTAGAGGTTATAGGTTAAAGGTTAAAGGTTAAAGGTTAAAGGTTAAAGGTTAAAGGTTAGAGGTTAGAGATTAGAGTTAAAGATTTTTGTTTCTGCATAAATTCCGTCTAAATGCCGATGATATATTTCTGGCCGTAGGCCATATTTTTATTAAAGATTTCCTCCAAAGATTTCTAGCCTTCAGGCTACCCCAAAAAAATCCACGGACCACACGGAGAACACAGAGAAAGATTTTCGTAGGATGATAAAGACCACTCCCTCAGACCTCAGACTTCAGACCTCAGACCTCAGACTTCAGACCTCAGACTTCATCTTAGTTAAAGATTTTGTTTACTACCTCCCTGAATTACAGATTATTTCTTGCGAAGCAACATCTTAAAAAAGATTTCCTCCAAAGATTTCTTGCCGTAGGCAACTAAAAAAATTCATTTCCCAAAACTGTTATCTGTTATTTGTAACGCAAAAAATCGTTTTTGGAAACTGTCAACTGTCAACTGTAACGCAAAAAATCGTTTTTGGAAACTGTTATATTGTTATATTGTAACGCTTGGTGTGAATTGGCGTTATCCAAGAAACAGGAACAGTCCTCGCGAAACCTATTTTTCCTTTTCAAAAACTGTAATACTGTAAGCCGTAAGGATTGAAAGTCATGATGTCAATGACCTGTCCCTGTGACATCCAAGGGTGTATATACCAGTCAGCTATGGCATATACACCCTTTATAAAGTTCAGCTGAGTATAGCAGCTCTTATTCTGTTGTCGTTGATGTAGATTCTGTCGTCACGATTTCGACTTTTCCACTCAAACCAGCGTTGCTTAACGCATTCCGAAGTATTTCCAAGGTCTTATCTTTACACCCAATAGCCTTTATGGTCTTCAGATTGGGACAATTGTTTAAGAAGTTGGTATAAACAGTTACTCCGGAAAAATCACAGCCGCTGAAATCTGCTTCTTCAAGATTTGTACACCAAACAAGCATTTGATACAAATCAGTTACATTGCTGTGTATTTTGCCACCGAAGTCAACCCGCTTAAGATTAGTATATTCTTGCAAAAAGCCTCTGAATCCTGTCACTGTTGACATATCAAGATGGCTAAAATCGGCTGATGTAAACGAGGCTTTTTTGCTATCGTCAAGGTAAACGGTTTGATCTATATCATCTTGATTGGCTGTTCCCATCAGGATTAGCTGACCAGACTGGCTGTATTCTGCCAATAGAGGGGTACCAAGTGTCCCGGGAACACAATAAATGGCATTGTAAACGGGCAATTCAGCCTCTTGTCCATGAGTGACATCTGCTGTTAATTGTGATCCATCTTTAAGAGTGTAAACAACCTTGTTGTCGCTTACTGACATACTTTCCAATACCTTCCAGTCATCTGCTGTCTTAATGAACGAGACGATGGACGATTCTGATTCCGTCTGGGCATGAATGGCTGTAATGCCAGCCAACAGGCATACCATGAATGTTAATATCTTCTGTTTCATATTATTATCTAATTATTAATTAATGTGTAACACCGAAGTGCGGTTAGTCTCCCCAAATAGAGCCATCTGATGACGTAGGGACATCTTCATCTCCATTATTACCAATACGGAGAGTTTCGCTGCCTGCGAGGAGCTGCATTTTACTTATCTCGTAGATGTGCATCTTCGGATGCACGTATTCTTTCTTCTTCATATCCGTTTTTATTTAATGATTACTTTTGTTGTCTTGTTTCCTCTCTTTACGATGTTCATGCCCTTTTGCAAACCTTGGAGACGATGCCCATTGAGGTCATATATCTCTGCCTCGCCTTCGTCAGCGGCATTAAGCACGTCAATGGCCGTTGTGTCGTCGTCGCCTATCGACAGACTCATCATCCTTACGTTCTGCACGCCGTTGCTTTGCAGATATGCACGGAATGGTCCCACCTTCACGTCTGTCACACCTTCCTTAGGGGTCAAATTGCTCACACGCCAGAACTTGTTGTTGCTGATGATGTAACTGTCCTTCGGTAATGCCCCAGACGCTGTGAAACGGCCAACAAGCGAAAAGCCATTTGCCGAACTGCTTGCTGCGGGGGCTACGGTGATAGCTGCATTGGTGGCATTTAATGAAATGTTGGTACCTTCGGTATTACGGCGCACCAAAACGGGAGTGCCGGCTGGGATGTTTCCAGTCACCTCAGTCAGGACTATCTCCGTTTCTTTCACTTCCTTCAACTCATAGAACTTGCATGTGGCATATTGGTCGGATTTTATCTCAAATGGCAGACATAGCGTACCCCATTGGTTGGTCATGGTGCGCCCGTAACTGACAGCATTGGCTGTGTATTCCGCTTCGCACTCATAGCCCTTGGCATCGTCGAGAGTAAGGCTTGCAATAGCGAGATCACCTGTTATGGCAGTTGTCTCCACCTTGTTGCCGTTGATGTTAACCCAACGTTGTGTTCGCCCTTCCGCACAGCCTTCAACCGAACATCCGTCTGCCCAACTCTTGTCTGCACACTGATGATCCGTATTGTTATGCGGCCATTGCGCAACTATTCCCTTTACCTGCCCCAGTGACAGCTCACAGGCTGTGGTCTTGCCAAGTTTCACCTTCCACATCATTCCGTCCTTGGCATAGACAGGTGACAAGGACTGTGGGTATGTTAGTGTCACGTCGTCATTCAGCGTTATACCCAATGCTGGCTCAACTGGCACGACATCGTATGTATATTGCTTATGTTCGCAGCCAGACCTTGTGCATGTTCTGTATTTGTTGCCATTCACCTCGTCTGTAGTCCATTCTTGTCCCGTAAAGTCATGCCCCAAGACTGGCTTATAGTCGTTTTCTGTTGTATTTGTAAAAGTTCCATCATTGTTCCATCCCCAAGCCCCACAAACATCACATTGGACAGAGTGTCCTACCGTTGTACAGGTAGCTTCAGAGGATATTTGTGATGAGCTATGTTGGTGTTTGGTAATCTTAACCTCAACCTTTGCGTGATTACCTGGAACAAAATTAAATGTCATATCATATTCTCCTTTATATAATTTTAGCTTTACAACATTATAATAATCACTGTTATCGGGCAATTTCAATTCAAATGATACAGTACTCTCACTCCAATACCCTCCTAAATCCTTTGTATTTTCATTACCACCTGCGTACCAAGTAAACGTAAGTTCAGTGTTTGTTTCAAATTTGTAATACTTTTTTTTGTTGCCTAAAAGATATACATAACCAAAATTTTCTACTGTACTACCATAGGTTAATACAAATTCGTTAAATTCTTGAGCTCCCACTTTCGTTGAGATAGAAAAGATGAGGCACAACAGCAATATAGTTTTCTTGATTATGTTCATAATATTACTTTTTATTGAGTTTGAATGTTACTTTATACTGCGTGAAATAGGTTGTTGTTTGTCCATTTTCATCGCCATGATGTTCTCTACCTGTCATGGGAAGATAATAAGCAGAGCCTGTCAAATGGTTGTGCGAGTCACCACCTTTAGGCATCTCTGCAAAGAACTTCCTCAGCTCTGCCAAGTTGTTCTTGATTGAGTCATAAAAATCTTTTTTCGTCATTGTCAATTATTTTGTTGTATTAGTATTTTTGAACAGCACAAACGCACAGAGCCTTCCGCCGGTGCCACTGACTGACACCTGCGGAAGGCTCTGTGTATGATGTTATATATCGCTGACGATGCTATGCCACAACAAGTAACCCTCCCCTAAATCATTATGAGTCAGGCGGTTGACTGCGTCTTCCTCCTTCGCGCCTCGGCAATTCAAACAAGTTTGATTGCTCTCGGTTTGGCGTCGGTTGTATAGGGTAATGTATATGGTTGGCAATGCAGTCATACGTTGCTATTATTAACAAGTTTAATCATGCTTTTCTTTGCAGAAGTGTATAAGATATAATACCTGCTCTGCAAAAATACTCAATTTCTTTCACATAATCATCAAAATCATCAGAAAGTTTTTCAATATTTTGGCAATTTAACAATTATACACACCATTCTGCACTATTTCGGGTGCTATGGTTTGTAGATGACCCACATTGGTTTGCAGATGCCGCATTTTGCATCTCGAAACACCTAACATCTGTTAAAAATCACCTCCATTTCCACACTTTTCTTCCAAAAGCCTTGCACAATCCAAATAAATGCTTTACCTTTGCAGTACCAGAACCCGCCAAGCCTCTCAACGATGCTCAAATGAGCGGGTCGTTTTTGTTTTTATAGGTATATGGCAACAAAAATTCCGTTCATAAAAACATACTCCACACCCCAAGAGTTATGGTCCAAGAAACAGAAACCTGTCCTCGTGTTTTAAGAATCCGAAACCTATTTTTCCTTTTCAAAAACTGTAAAACTGTAAAACTGTAAGAATTATAAGTCATGATGTCAATGACCTGTCCCTGTGACATCTAAGTTCTGCATTACGGGCAGCAAGACTATCGGCTTGTTCTGACAATCGACGGCTCTGCGCTTTCTGTTCGTTGACCATGTTTCTATTGGATGAACGGAGCGTAGTCGTTGTTGTCGTTGGCTTCGTTCCCTCTTTTTTGCCAAAGATGCCCAAGAAACCTTTTCGTTTTGGCTTTTTGGACTGTTCCTGCACACTTTTCTGCACAATAACCGGAATTTGATTGGCTATCTTCTTGTTAATAGATTGTTGTTCATCCATTAACCGGACTATCTGGAACATCTGTCGTTCCTTATCCTCTAAAAGACTGCGCACACTATCGATGCGCTCTGCTGGATAGGTGGCCTTGAAACGGCAGAGCATACTGTCCATTGCCATACGCCGTGCATGGTAATGCTCGATATCTTTATCGTTCCATTCCAGTATTGTTTCACCCAATAGAGAAAATTTTATCATTTGAATATTGATATTGTTTATTTCTTTTCGGAGCTCGTCTATTTTTTTATTGCCAAGTTCTAATGCTTCTATCTCCTGCCATTCATAGAGGCTATTATATGCCATACATCCGATAAGAATGGAGATAAGTATATATCCCAACTGTATTGCCTTATAGAAATTTCCTGACCGCTCCATTATTTTGATGACATTGATTTTTGGAACATGAATAAAAGTTTATCTTTTTCGTTCATGCGGATATTATCAGAATAATCGCCTTTTGTTATTTGATACCCGCATGGCTTGACCATAAAAACGCCTAAGCCCTTAGTGTATGAACTTACTTCTGAGGCGTAGTCTTTACTTGTATTTAATGGAACTTTCCCTTTAATATGACACCACTCATTATTGCAACTGATGTCTTCAATCTCAGACATCATTTTTTGCAAATCTGTAATAGCTTTGGAACTTGCCGCTTGGGGTATCTGCAACTCAAAATAGAGCATCGGTTCGAGAATGTCCACACCTGACTGTTGCAAGGCCAGCCTGAAGACATAAGGGGTCAGCTGTCTGAAATCAGCAGGTGTACTTACCGGGCTATAATACTCGGCTTGAGTAAAAGTTACTTTCAGATCAGTCACTTCCCATCCATGTAAACCAGATTGGCAAGACATACGAATCCCTTCAAAAACGGCATTTTGAAAAGAATGGTTCAGATAACCATAGGAGATGTCACTTTCGATTTGCAACCCTGTCCCTAACGGCAAGGGTTCAAGCGTCAGCCCTATTGTGGCCCAGTAAGGGTTGGGTGGCACTTCGATCTGAATAATCTTATTGACCTTTTTTACAGGTCGTTCTTTGTAGATAGTCTTGATCTCATCAAAATGGACCTTTACGGAAAATCGTTCTTCCAGCAATGTCTGTATGATTTCCTTTTGTGTCAAACCATATAACGAGATTTCCAATTCATCACTATATGAGTTTATGGAAAAGGACAAAGACGGGTCTTCAATCCACAATGTATTCAGAGCGGATATCACCTTGCTTCTCTCTTCGGACCTGTCTGGCCGGACGGAGGATTTGAGAGCGGGATGCTGATGAGATAACCCTTGAATCAAACAAGGTTTAGTACCTAAATAATCTCCGATTCGAAAATCTTCCATATCTTCTACAATCGCGATATCATTGGCCCCCACTTCATCAACATTTATCTCTCTGCCCTGATAAATAGTCTTTAGATTTTTAATCTTGATGAATTTTTCCGAATCGTTGATTCTTACAATGTCTCGAAGTCTCAGACTTCCGTCAATTATTTTTAGAAAACTTCTTTTATGTCCTTTGGGGTCATGCTCTATCTTATAGAGATAAGCTGAAAGTCTGTTTGAGACTGATTCTGGAGGAAGTATAAAAGAAGAGATGGCGTCCAACAACTCATTGATACCGATATTGAACATTGCTGATCCATGTAGTACCGGATAGACTTTGGCTTTTGCCACAAGATCGATTATCGTATTCCAATAATCAGCCGGTGAAATTTCGCTATCCGCCAAATATCGTTCTAATATATTGTCGTCATGGTTGCATACAAATTCTTTGTATTCTTCCTTTATATATGTTTGGGAGCAAATCGGATAAACCAATCCATCGACAACAGTTTGCATAAACAGGACATCTTGAGACAGATTTGTTTTTATATCCAGATACAAACGCTCTAAATTCACACCGTCACGGTCAATTTTATTGATAAATATAATTGTCGGGATTTGCAGTTTTTGTAAAGTATTGAACAGCAACTTTGTTTGCGCTTGTATGCCTTCCTTTGCGGATAAGATGAGGACTGCTCCATCAAGCATTTTGAATGTCCGCTCCACTTCCGCAATAAAATCCATGTGTCCCGGAGTGTCAATGATATTGCATTTCACTCCATTCCAGATAATAGATGTCGTAGAAGCCCGAACAGTAATTCCTCTACGTTTCTCTATATCCATAGAGTCTGTTATGGTGTCACCATTATCCACACGGCCGCACTTTTCCGTTGCTCCACTGGCAAACAGCAGATTCTCGGTTACGGAAGTTTTTCCTGCATCAATGTGAGCAAGAATTCCTAAATTTATAATATTCATTTGGATTAAGCAATAATATACTACAATAGATGCATTGTCGAAACGCACCTTTTAATACCTCCTCGTAGCATGTGAGAACTACAGGATTACTAACTCGTATTAATATGTATATTATTACTGCCGCATAACGATTACAAAATTACACAAACCTTAATTCCGCAACACTTTGATTTAACTTTATTTATAAGTTCCTGAGCAACAAAAAGTTGCTCAGGATTTTGCCATGTCAGATTTTTCACTTATCTTAGTGTTGCAAATCAAAACAAGCGTAAATCGTAACAAGACATGGCAAAGGTACAAATAAAATCTGAAAAACTCACACCTTTTGGAGGAATTTTTTCAATCATGGAGCAATTTGACTCCATGCTTTCACCTATTATCGACCAGACACTTGGTCAGAGATGCCGCAGTATCATCGGATACCAGTACAGCGAAATTATTCGTTCTCTGATGAGCGTATACTTCTGTGGCGGTTCATGCGTGGAGGATGTAACATCGCATCTGATGCGTCATCTCTCGTATCATCCGACCTTGCGCACATGCAGCTCTGATACCATCCTCAGAGCCATCAAGGAACTGACACAGGAAAACATCTCATATACTTCCGATAAGGGCAAGACCTATGATTTCAATACGGCAGACAAGCTCAACGCCTTGCTTATAAAAGCCTTGGTTTCCACTGGTGAACTGAATGAGGTGGAAACCTACGATGTTGATTTCGACCATCAGTTCCTTGAAACAGAGAAGTATGATGCAAAACCGACATACAAGAAGTTCCTCGGCTACAGACCTGGCGTATATGTCATCGGTGACATGATTGTCTATGTCGAGAACAGCGATGGTAACACGAATGTGCGTTTTCATCAGGCAGACACCCATAAGAGATTCTTCGCTCTTCTGGAATCCCAGAACATCCGTGTAAATCGCTTCAGGGCAGACTGCGGTTCCTGCTC
>NZ_NPJB01000011.1:0-16583 GCF_002251345.1 Prevotella sp. P4-119
ATTGATTGGAATAACAATAAAAGACTCAAATTGAGGCTAAAAGGAATGAGCCCGGCACAATACAGAGCTCACTACTATAGAGAGTTGAATAATTAATGTTTAATTTAATGTCCAACTTTTCGGGGTCACATCACTTTGGGTGCACCCTTTCCATTTTCTGCCAATGAAACTTACCCGCTTCTTGTTCGTCATTTCGTTTTAGGAAACAGTTATCTGTTATTTGTAACGCAAAAAATTCGTTTTAGGAAACTTAGAGTGTAATCCGTGTAAAGTATTACCTTAAATAATTCCGTTATTTCTGACCTTAAAAATTTCTGCGGTTACAAAATGCAGACTCTTACTCCGAGTGATAAGCCGATGATGTCATTCAGACTGACGGCATGATCGAGGATCATCGAGCGGATATATAGGTCGCACGAACTGATTTCATAAAAGAACGAAATGTTTTTAGCAAACAATTTCGTGCGGTGGTTGGGAATGGTCATGGTGACACGCTGGCCTAACGCGATATTGAGTCTGAATTTTGTTGACATGAAATTGTAGTAGGCATCGGGATAGCGCCTGGGTTGTGATTTCCAGAACTCATGACCATAGACGGTATTGATGTAAATGCTGGCGGTCAGCGGTTCGATACTCCACCCGTTTTTCATGCTATGACTCCACGGAACGAAGTTCTGCTTGAGCGTCATGGTGAGTTTGCCACGTGTGCTCTGGTGGGCAGGAATATAACCGAAGAGAAGGTCGGTTTCCCATTGTCGGCGGTTACCATAATCCCATCCCAATCCAGCAGAGACCACACCCATGTTGCCTGCGTTCTGAATGATGAATTGTGTGGGAATCAGCGCGGCCCAATGCTTACGGTAACGGTGCACGCGCTTGTCATAGTAACTCTCTTTTGCCTTTTCCACGTATGTGGTGTCTGGTGGGAGTGCTTGGGCACGGAACACCACGAGGAGCATGATCAGACTAAAAATGAACCTCTTCTTCATCATATCCCTCCTTTCTGATTGTGATGATGCGATAGATGCGGTGGTCGGAACAGTCGATGCCGTAGAACAGCAGTCCGTCGCTGTAAATATTGTTCACTACGCTATTGTGGTTGTGACCATAGACGCAAAACATGAGATGGGGCAGAAAGTCTATATATCTTCGAAATGCCTTTGCCACATTATTGTTGAACTGGTCGCTATAGGGTGGGGCGTGCATGATGATGACGGTACGGTCAAACTCATCGGCACGCGCGTTAATCTCCTGTTCAATATAGTCGAAATTGGGTACTGCCGCCATATAATCATATTCTGTGGCATTGGTGTTGAGACAGAGAAATTTGACGCGTCCTGCGATGAATGAGAAATCCAAGGATCCGTAGAGTACTTGGTATGACTGATCGCCCGTGCCTAAGAAATCGTGGTTGCCTATCAATGCCACATAGGGTACATCCAGCTTCTGAAGGATCTTCCGTGTCCGTTCATACTCCTTTTTCGTGCCCGTGTCGGTGAGGTCTCCACAATGCACCACGAAATCGATGTCGTTACGCTTGTTGATGTCGTCAATCTCTGCCTTGGTATTGGTGTACCAGCCATGGGTGTCGCTGATGAAAGCGATGCGCAGGGAGTCTCTTGACGCAAACCGTTGTTCTATTTCGGCGATGGCCTGCTTGTTATGATGGGTCTCGCCTTTGTAGTTGACATCGTAGGGATGAACATCAAAAACGTCGTTGCACGCCGTCAGGAGACAGATCATGGCCATGCACAGCAAGAGGATGGTCTGCTTGGAACGCTTGTTGATATCGTTGTTGCTTTCAGTTTTCATGATGGTGATGGATATATTATTTCTTTTTGTCGGCAACAGCGGTTCAAATGGTATTAAACCGACTGATGAGTTTCTTGCGATAGAGCCGTGCCACCTTGACATGCTGAATTTGTTCGAAGGGCGGATAGAGGCGACACGTATTGTCGCACACTTCCATCAAACAGTTGATATTGATGACAAAGCGCTGGCTCACCTGTACAAAACAAGGGTCGAGGGCGAGCAATGTTTCACAGTTGACGTTACGTTTCAGGCGTATGGGTTCTTCACATCCCGACACAACGACTTCCCAGATTCGCTGGTCACTATTGTAGTAAAAGAGTCCGATGTCGGCAATGGAAACCACTCGAAAGTCAGAGAAGTTGGTATTGAAAATCAGTTTTTCGCGGTCGCGCCGTACAGTACTGTTGATGTCGGCAGGATTGTTGTCAGGCGCCTTCTGGTTGGAGGATTCGATATGGAGGCGTAAGCGCTGAATCATCGCCGAGAGTTCGTCGCGGTCAACAGGTTTGAGTAGAAAGTCGAATGCCTCGTTACGAAACGAAGAAAGCATCGAGTCCTTATGTCCGGTGTACATCACCACCCGGCAGCGTCCTTGTGTCAGACGTTTCACCTCGCGGATGAAATCCACTCCCGACATGCCCAGCAGTTCTACATCAAGAAAGACGAGGTCAGGAGAAGCAGCCTTGATCTGACCTTCTGCCACCGTGGTGTTGCAGGCGCTTCCCACCACTTCAATATCGTCGTATTCCAAGAGCATGCGGCTCAGAGTTTCGATGGATAGAATCTCGTCGTCTATGATGATTGTTTTCATAAGTATTTAATTTATAGTGTAACAGTTTAAATTCGTAAAATATTTACTTTATAGTGCTTTCAGGTGTCTCGGTACCGTAAGTATGGCGCTGCATCCATGGTCATTATGGATGTCGAAACGGATCTTCGAACTTTTGTTTTCTTCGTTGATAATCGCCATGGTGTGGCGGATGATATTCAGTCCGATACGTGCCTTGGCATTGTTGTAGGCACGGATGTCAAAACCAGGACCATTGTCTTTCACGCAGATACATGCCTGCTGATCGTCAATGGCAACGCTGATCATAAGATGTTTCTCGCCTTCCTTATGTTTCAGTCCATGAATGATGGCATTCTCGGTCAGTATCTGCACAAACATCGACGGGATGAGAATGGCGTTCATCTTGTCTGTTGGAGGAAAGTCATAAGACACGATAAAGTCTTGTCCCATAAGTGATTCCTCCATTTCAACAAACTGTTTCACGAAGTCTATTTCCTGGTCCAGCGTTACGAAAGTCTTGCTGGAGATGTCGAGACTCGACCGAATGAGACGCGCCAGCAGCGTCAGCCGATTGGCCTCATTGGGACCATAAGAACCGACGCACGAATTGAGCACATTAAAGATGAAGTGGGGAGAGATGCGCTGGCGCACGATGGTCAGACGGAGGTTCAGCATATCGATGTGACGCTGTAAGGTGCGCTTGCGGTTATAGAACAGTTTTGCCAACAATACGGACACCACCACGATCAGGAAAGCAACGATTCCCCCCATGATATGGAGATTGACTTGATAGTTGGCACGCTCCTCCTGCACCCGGAGCTGGTTGTGGAGTCGCAACGTATCTTCACTCAAACGCACCATGATATCGTTCGCTCGCGCGATATTCTGTCGGTTCATGATACTGTCGTGGGTCTCATAAACACTCTTCTGCAAGCGGTAGGCACGTGAATAGTCACCCGTACGCGCGTAATACTCACTCAGATACTCGTAGCGTATGTCTTTTAGCATCGGATTGATCGGAGCGGAAAGGCGTTCCTGTCTCAAGGTGTGCTCAATGTCTGCATAGTGTCCTGCATGGAGTGCAAGACCGATACGTATGGTGTTGCAATAGAACACGCCAGCCTCTATGTTTCGTTGGTGGAAGAAAGGTTCAACCTGTTCGAGATAAACACGTGATGAATCAGACTGATGGAGTCGGAGAAAGACGTCTGCCATATTGAGCTTGCAAATCTTCATGTCGAGCACATCAGGGGTTCCCTTTTGCTCCAAATGGCGTTGCAGTCTGCGAAAGGCTTTCAGCGATTGCCTGTATTGTTTTTGGTAATAATAGGTATTACCATAGTTGTTAAGAAACACGATCTGCATGGCAGGAGTGAGGTCGTCAAAACGCTGATCTACGATTTTGTAACTCCTGAGTGCAGAGGGGAAGTCGCCAAGAGCAGTATAAACCCGACCGAGTCCCATACGATAGGAGAGTGTCTGCGTATCGTTTCTACCCAATGAGTCGGCAAGCACGAGGGCTTTTCTAAACCAATGTGAAGCCTTCGTTAGATCATGTTTCTCGGCATAGGCATCCGCCATATTAGCCGCCAAGTCGGGCAAGTAGCTTGTCTGGTCGCTAACAGACAATAACTGGTATGCGCTACGGTAAAGTCTCACTACGCTGTCGGGATTGCCATGGAGCAGATAGAGATGAGAACCGCGTGCTGCCAACATCCTGGCGCGCATACCGTTGATGCGGGGCGAGACAGGAAACGCCTTGAGAAAATGTTCTGCCTTATCCACATAAAACAAAGAGGAGTCTGGTGTGACGGTCATCAGGAAATGCGAAGCGTAAAGCAGGGCATAGTCGTAATATTCGAGCGAATCATCGGCAGTCGCCATGGCGTGACGGATGGAATCTACAGAACCCGGCTGTTGCCGCTTGAGCGAATCTCCCAAAGCCATCAGACGCTGCGTCTTGGCGGCCGAACGACAGTTGGAAGAATCAGAATTAAACTGGCAGGCAGAAAAAGCCAGCACAGCAATGGTGGCGAACGCCAACCCGAATATTTTTTTCGGTATAGGAATTGATTGTTTATTCATTATATATTTTCAATGCTGCAAAATTAGTGAAAAATTCTTCAAAATGTAATAGATTCCAGAAAATTTTATGTAATTTTGCGCACAGAAACATTGCTTTTTATGGTACACAATATATTCAAAGGCTTGGGCATCGCCCTGATTACACCATTTACAGAGAACGGAGAGGTTGACTACAAGTCGCTTCATCGCCTCGTGGAATATCAGTTGGACAACGGTGCCGATTTTTTCTGCATTCTCGCAACAACAGGCGAGACACCCACATTGACCGCAGAAGAGAAAAAGAAAATCAAGGAATTGGTGATTAACACAGTAGGCGGAAAGGTACCCATCCTCGTAGGCTGTGGCGGCAACAATACAACTGCCGTTGTCGAAGAGTTGCAGAATGGCGACTTCAAAGGCATTGATGGTGTGCTGAGCGTCTGCCCATATTATAACAAGCCATCGCAGGAAGGCCTTTACCAACACTTCAAAGCCATTGCGGCTGCTACTCAGTTACCCGTAGTACTATATAATGTACCGGGAAGAACAGGTGTCAACCTGAAGGCGGAAACCACCGTCAGACTTGCACGCGACTGCTACAATATCGTGGCTATCAAAGAGGCAAGCGGCAATCTGGAGCAGGTGGATGAAATCATCAAGAACAAGCCCAACGACTTTGATGTCATTTCAGGCGACGATGCGCTTACCTTCCCCATGATATCATGCGGAGCCGTCGGTGTGATCAGCGTCATAGGCAATGCGCTGCCACGCGAGTTCTCTAAGATGATTCGCTTGCAGTTGCGAGGTGAATACGATGGCGCACGAAAGATACACCACCGCTTTACCGATCTTTTCTCGCTCTTGTTTGTAGATGGCAATCCTGCAGGCGTTAAGGCGATGCTTCACGAAATGGGATTCATCGACAATATCTTACGACTGCCATTGGTTCCCACACGCATCTCAACGTTGCAGCGCATGAGCGAGATCATGAAGGAACTGAAAATCTAAAGTATCAAGTGTCTTATGGAGGAAAACAGGGTTATTCACGAAATTACGCCCTTGATGGGCAAAGACTCCCTCTACATAGCCGACCGCAGAAAGAAGGAGTTTACTTATCCTATTCACAATCATGAAGTGTTTGAACTCAACTTTGTGGAACATGCACCAGGTGTGAGGAGAATTGTGGGTGACTCTAATGAAGTGATCGGAGAATACGACCTTGTCCTCATAACCAGTCCTGACCTTGAACATGTATGGGAACAAAACGAATGTAAGAGTGAAGACATACGCGAAGTCACTGTACAGTTCTATATCGACTTGAGCGAAGACGGTTTCTTCGGTAGGAATCCATTCAACTCGCTACGGAAGATGATGCTTGAAGCAAGAAAAGGATTGGCCTTCCACATGGAAGACATCCTCCGCGTCTATAACCTTATAGATACACTCAGCTCTATCAAAGACGGTTTTTATGCTGTGACACAGTTTCTTGCCATACTCTACGAACTGTCGAAAAGCACTAAAATGCGCCCGCTGGCAAGCAATAGTTACGCCAAGGTAGAAGTGGCAAGCGACTCAAGACGCGTGCTCAAGGTTAAGAATTTCATAGCCAAAAACTATATGGACGAGATCAGACTCGGAACACTTGCTGATATTGCAGGTATGAGTCCGTCGGCATTCAGCCGATTCTTCAAACTCCATACCGGAAGGACACTCAGCGACTATGTCATTGACATGAGACTGGGATATGCCAGCAGAATGCTTGTGGATACCTCAAAAAGCGTGGCGGAAATATGCTACGAATGTGGCTTCAACAACCTCAGCAATTTCAATCGTATCTTTAAGAAGAAGAAAGACTGTTCACCGACAGAGTTTCGGGAGAACTACCACAAGACACGAATCATCATTTGATAGCAACAAGACGAGGGCGCAATCAGCTTACGACAAGTGCATTCGAAAACAGGTCTGAATAATATATTATCGTGAAAGAGAAAGAAATACAAATCAGCGATTACAACTATCCGTTGCCCGATGAACGCATAGCAAAATTCCCATTGCCCGTGCGCGACCAATCTAAATTGCTGATCTATCAGCAAGGAAACATTTCAGAAAGTAAGTTCTACCACCTCGCAGAATTCCTGCCGAAAGGTGCCCTGATGGTGTTCAACAATACAAAGGTCATACAGGCAAGACTACATTTCCGAAAGGAAACAGGAGCACTCATTGAAGTGTTTCTGCTCGAACCGGCAGAACCGGCAGACTATGAACAGATGTTCCAAACCAACAAAAAATGCAGTTGGCTCTGCCTCGTGGGAAATCTCAAGAAATGGAAAGAGGGAACACTCTGCAGAACCATCACGGTCAAGCAACATACCCTCACCATCAAAGCCACGAGAAAAGGCGAACACGGTACGAGTCAATGGGTGGATTTCGAATGGGACAATACAGATGTAAACTTTGCAGATATACTCGATGTGGCTGGCGAACTCCCTATACCTCCGTATCTCAACAGAGAAACACAGGAAAGCGACAAAACTACCTATCAGACCGTATATTCTAAAATAAAAGGAAGTGTGGCTGCACCAACAGCGGGACTCCACTTCACACCGGAGGTGCTCGCAGACCTCGACCGTCACGGAGTGGAATGCGAGGAACTCACACTGCATGTTGGAGCAGGAACCTTTAGACCGGTGAAAAGCCAACACATTGGCGAACACGACATGCACACAGAATATATTGCTGTCAGAAAACATACATTGGAGCGCCTCGTGGAGCACAATGCCAATGCCATTGCCGTAGGAACCACCAGCGTCAGAACGCTGGAGAGCCTATATTATATAGGTCTGAAACTCGAATGCAACCCGGAACTCACCGAAGAACAACTTCATGTTTGCCAGTGGGAACCATACGAAGAGGAAAACGGAGCCGGAACAGACAGTAAACTGCCTGCAAAAAAGGCTTTGGAGAATATCATCGCATGGCTCGATAGTCACCATCTGACCACACTTCACTCTTCCACTCAAATCATCATCGCACCAGGCTATGAATATAAAATAGTGAAGATGCTCATCACCAATTTCCATCAGCCGCAAAGCACGTTGCTCTTGCTGGTCAGCGCATTTGTGAAAGGCGACTGGAAACGCATCTACGACTACGCATTAAGCCACGATTTCCGTTTCCTGAGCTATGGCGACTCTTCGCTCCTCATACCATAAACGGAGAAGTAAACAAGCAAATAGTAACAAATAGTTGAGATATGAAATACGGATTTGTAAATGTCGCAGCAGCTGTTCCTGCAGTAAAAGTGGCAGACACAGCATACAACGTCTTTGAAATCGAGAAAATCATTGCCGACGCAGAGGGCAGGGGAGTGGAGATTCTCTGCTTTCCAGAACTATGTATCACGGGCTATACCTGTCAGGATCTGTTCAGACAACAGCTGTTACTAACACAGGCGGAAGAGGGACTCATGACGCTTCTTGATTTTACAAGACAGCTCAACGTCATCTGCATCGTGGGACTACCCGTACAGACAGGAGGAATGTTGCTCAACTGCGCAGCTGTCATCCAAGCAGGTACACTGCTCGGACTCGTGGCAAAAACATATCTGCCCAACTACAACGAGTTCTATGAGAAACGATGGTTCGCTTCTGCGCAAGATCTCAAAACAACGGAAGTTTACTTAGCAGGATCACCCGTCGCGCTGACTGCACAACCCACCATCTTCCAAACAACGGACGGAGTGAAGTTTGGAGTGGAAATATGTGAGGACGTATGGGCACCTGTGCCACCAAGTAACAATCTCACACTGGCTGGAGCAGATATTATCTTCAACTGCTCAGCAAGCAACGAACTCACCGGCAAACATAAATACCTTCGCAACCTGCTCATGCAACAGAGTGCAAGAACCATTAGCGGATACGTTTATGCTTCATCGGGATTCGGTGAATCTACGCAAGATGTGGTCTATGGAGGTAATGCCATGATTTTTGAAAACGGACACTTGCTCGCTGAAGGCGAACGCTTCTCGCTGCAGCCACAGATACAAGTGGCACAAATCGATGTGGACCGACTCAGAACGGACAGAATGGACAATACCACGTTTGTAAATGCCCAACGAGAAGCTTTTGCGCAGATTATTTCATGTAAAATGGTGGAATCTGCTGAGTTTAAACTGTCAAGATACGTAGATCCGCATCCGTTCACTCCCGACGATGACGATATGCAGGAAAGTTGCGAAGAAATACTCAACATCCAGTCGGCTGGTCTTGCCAAACGATTGGTACATACCAATTGCCAGAAGGTTGTGATAGGAATAAGCGGCGGTCTCGACTCGACGTTGGCTTTGCTCGTATGTGTCAGAACATTCGATATGCTTGACTACGATAGAAAAGGGATATTGGGAGTCACCATGCCTGGATTTGGTACTACAGACCGCACGCACGACAATGCAATCCGTCTCATGCAGACACTGGGCATCAGCCAAAAGGAAATAAGTATTGCCAAAGCAGTCAAACAACATTTTGAAGACATCGGACAGGATATTGACACGCATGATGTGACCTACGAAAACTCGCAAGCAAGAGAGCGCACGCAAATTCTTATGGATCTCGCCAACAAGGAAAACGCACTCGTCATCGGAACTGGTGACCTTTCTGAACTCGCGCTGGGATGGGCAACCTATAACGGCGACCACATGTCAATGTACGGAGTCAATGCAGGAGTACCCAAAACGCTGATACAGTATCTGATAAGATACATGGCAGAACTTGAACTGTTCAACGAACAAAAAGCAACGCTCATCGACGTTATTGATACACCTATCTCGCCAGAACTGACACCGGCTGACGATGAAGGACAAATCAAACAGAAGACAGAAGACCTTGTAGGTCCCTACGAACTGCACGACTTCTTTCTCTACTATTTCCTGAGATTTGGATTCAGACCCAGAAAGATCATGATGCTTGCAGAACAAGCTTTCGACGAGAAATATGACAGGAAAACCATCAAAAAATGGCTGACCACATTCTGCCGCAGATTCTTTAACCAGCAATTCAAGCGATCTTGTCTGCCTGACGGACCGAAAGTGGGAAGCGTCAGCCTCTCGCCAAGAGGTGACTGGAGAATGGCAAGTGATGCCTCAAATGCATTGTGGGTAAAAGAATGTGAAAGCTTATAACACTTTAAAAACAAAATGCCAGATAACAAACAACCACGCCGCACAAGAAAACCGGCGACTGATAATACTTTCGTACACGTTCAGCCGCAAGCTACAGAAATAGAAAAAACTGTGCTCGGAGCACTCATGATCGACAAAGATGCCTATTCGGTGGTCTGTGAGCTGCTGTATCCTGAAAGTTTCTATGAACCTCGAAACCAAAAAATCTATGAGGCAATAAGAGAACTCGAATTGCGCGAAAAACCTGTTGATGTATGGACTGTGACCGAACAGTTGGCTCATCAAGGGGACCTCGAAGATGTTGGAGGACCAGGGTATGTTACTGAACTCTCCTCAAGGGTTTCCTCATCGGCAAGTATCGAATATCACGCAAGAATCATTGCGCAGAAATTCCTCGCACGACAGCTGATTTCCTATGCCAGCGTCATCGAAACGAAAGCTTTTGACGAAACGATAGATGTGGAAGATCTGATGCAGGAGGCAGAAGGTTCGCTCTTCGAACTCTCGCAAAAGAATATGAAGAAGGACTATACCCAAATCGACCCGGTCATCAAAAATGCTGTAGATGGCATTCAAAAGGCTGCAGCAAACAAAGACGGACTGACGGGTGTTTCCACTGGTTATTATAAACTTGATGATATGACCAGTGGATGGCAAGCCTCTGACTTAATCATCATCGCAGGACGACCTGCCATGGGTAAAACGTCATTCGCACTCTCCATGGCTAAGAATATTGCTTCAGACAATAAAGTTCCGATGGCTTTCTTCTCTCTTGAAATGAGCAATACGCAATTGGTCAACAGGTTGATTTCTAACGTATGCGAAATCCAGGGTTCGAAAATACTCAACGGACAACTGCACCCTGACGAATGGGATAGGCTTGACAAACGACTCAACAATCTATTGGGAGCACCGCTTTATGTGGATGATACGCCGGGACTGTCGGTTTTCGAACTGCGCACAAAGGCACGACGCCTCGTCAGAGAACATGGGGTGAAGATTATCATGATCGACTATCTACAGTTGATGAACGCTCAAGGTATGAGGTTCTCTTCACGACAAGAGGAGGTATCGACCATCAGCCGCTCACTCAAAGGACTCGCAAAGGAACTCAATATCCCTATCATCGCACTCTCGCAGCTGAACCGTGGTGTTGAAAGCCGAGAAGGTAATGATGGAAAACGACCTCAATTGTCTGACTTGCGTGAATCGGGTGCCATTGAGCAGGATGCGGACATGGTGCTCTTTGTTCACAGACCAGAATACTACCATATCTATCAAGATGAACACGGACACGACCTCAGAGGTATGGCACAGATTATCATTGCCAAACACCGTAAAGGTGCGACTGGTGATGTGTTGCTCAACTTCAGAGGTGAGTTTACACGATTTGAGAATCCGGAAGACGGCAAACTCAACACTAAGAACGCAAATGACGGCGGAGGTGAAATTCTTGGCAGCAAAGTGAATGGGGGAGACCAAGGTGGCACGATGGAATCTCCGTTTGGCTATGATGGACCTGACGGACCTATGCCTTTCTAACAATCATAATATGCAGATATAAACTAAAATACTTAAAATCATGAAGAAACTATTATTAGGCGACGAAGCCATTGCGCAAGGAGCTCTCGATGCTGGATTGAGCGGCGTCTATGCCTATCCTGGAACTCCGTCAACGGAAATTACCGAGTATATCCAAGGCTCTGCACTCGCACGCGAATGGGGAGTGCACAGTCGTTGGTCAACCAACGAGAAAACTGCAATGGAGGCAGCATTGGGAATGTCCTTCATGGGTAAAAGAGCCATGGTCTGCATGAAACATGTAGGTCTGAATGTATGCGCCGACCCGTTTGTCAACTCGGCAATGACGGGAACAAACGGTGGACTCATCGTTCTAGTGGCTGACGACCCATCAATGCACTCTTCACAGGATGAACAAGATAGCAGATTCTATGGTAAGTTTGCCATGATTCCCACACTCGAACCCGCAAGCCAACAAGAGGCTTACGATATGATGGAAGAAGCTTTCCAACTCTCTGAAGAACAACATCTGCCAGTACTCGTGCGTGTTACAACTCGCATGGCTCACTCTCGTGCCGTGGTGAAAGTGAAAGAGACACCAAGACAACAAAACGAGCTCAACTACAATGCTCAGGCTTCTAACTGGGTATTGCTGCCTGCTTTTGCTAGAAAACGTAATGCTATCGTTACTGCGCAACAAGCAGAACTCGAAACTATTGCAGAAAAGAGTTCACACAATAAATATGAGGATGCTGCTGATCATTCCATGGGTATTATCGCTACGGGAATTGCCTATAACTACCTGATGGAATGTTTCCCCAACGGTTGTCCGTTCCCCGTACTCAAAATCAGTCATTACCCGTTACCAAAAGCGTTAGTAAGACGAATGACAGAGGCATGTGAGAGTGTGCTGATTGCAGAAGAAGGACAACCATTCGTAGAAGAAATGGTGCGTGGCGTAATGCCTGGAAATTCTGTCATCAAAGGAAGACTCACAGGAGAACTTCCACGTACAGGAGAACTTAATCCAGACCTCATCAAAAAGGCTTTGAGTATAGAAAGCGACGAGAGGTATGCTACGTGTGAGGATGTCGTGCCACGCCCACCTGCACTCTGTCAAGGTTGTGGACACCGCGATGTATATGCTGCTCTCAACCAAGTATTGCTTGACTATCCCAACGCACGCGTATTTGGCGATATTGGTTGCTACACTCTCGGTTTCCTTCCACCATACAAAGCTATTCACTCTTGTGTAGATATGGGGGCGTCTATTACAATGGCTAAAGGAGCGTCAGATGCCGGACAATGGCCTGCTGTTGCCATCATCGGAGATTCTACATTTACTCATTCGGGAATGACAGGACTCTTAGATGCCATCAACGAAAATGCTGACATCACAGTTATCATCAGCGACAACCTCACCACAGCAATGACAGGTGGACAAGACTCGGCTGGAACTAATAAGTTTGAAGCCATCTGCCGAGGACTGGGACTAAGCGAGGAGCATCTCAAAGTGGTTGTCCCCCTGCCTAAAAACATGGCAGAAATCACACAGACCATTCGTGACGAAATCAACTATCATGGTCCTAGTGTGATCATTCCAAGACGTGAGTGCATGCAGACGTTGCAAAGACATCTGAAGCAGAAAAAGAATGCCGAGCGAAAATAACATATTCCGTATAATACTAAAACCAAGAACAAGATGAAAACAGATATCATACTATGCGGTGTCGGCGGACAAGGAATTCTCTCTATTGCCACGATTATCGGTGAAGCCGCAATGAACGAAAACCTTTATATCAAACAGGCTGAAGTACACGGAATGTCACAACGTGGAGGCGATGTGCAGTCCAATCTGCGCATCTCTGATAAACCTATCGCCAGCGACCTTATTGCAAAAGGTAAGGCTGATGTTATCATCTCCATGGAACCAATGGAGGCTCTACGCTATTTGCCGTTCCTCAACGAAGAGGGATGGATAATCACTTCTGCATCTCCCTTTGTCAATATACCAAACTATCCAGAAATGGCAGTTATTGAGCATGACCTCAAAAAATTACCACACGTTATCATGCTCGATATCGAACAACTGGCCAAGGACAATGGTGTGCCTCGTTCTGCCAACGTAATTCTTCTGGGAGCTGCACAAAAGGCTTTGAATATTGAATATGATAAGTTGGAAGCTGCCATACAACGGGTATTCGCCAGAAAAGGAAAAACTATCGTCGAGGCGAATATCAAGGCATTGGCCATTGGAAAGGAACACCAATTATGAAACAGACACCTATAGATCCAAAACTCATTGACTCACTGGTAGGCGAACTGGGCATTAACGACTTTGCTAAAGCAACTATACGAGAAGTTAAACTCGTGGCTGCACGGGCAGAGAAACAGTCTGGAGTGGAGTTTATCAAAATGGAAATGGGTATTCCAGGACTTCCTGCAGCAAAGGTAGGGGTGGAAGCTCAGATGAAAGCGTTGGGCAACGGAATAGCTAATCTGTATCCTGATATTCAGGGACTGCCCGAACTGAAGAATGAAGCGTCACGCTTCGTCAAAGCATTCATCGGCATTGATATCGCACCTGAAGGATGTGTGCCCGTTTGTGGTTCCATGCAGGGTACGTTTGCTTCTTTCTTGACTTGTTCGCAGGCTGACAGCAAAAAAGATACGGTTCTATTCATTGATCCAGGATTCCCTGTACAGAAAATGCAATTGCAGGTTATGGGGGTAAAATATGAAACATTTGATGTCTATAGTTACCGGGGAGAACGTCTGGGTGAGAAACTTGAATCTTATCTGAAACAAGGTAATATCTGTGCTATTGTCTATTCAAACCCCAATAATCCGTCGTGGATTTGTCTCAACGAGGAAGAACTCAAGACGATTGGACAACTGGCCACTCAATACGATGCGATTGTGATGGAAGACCTTGCATATTTTGCCATGGATTTCCGTCGAGACTTGAGTAAACCGTTCCTGCCTCCGTACCAACCGACGGTAGGTCGCTATACAGACAATTACATCCTGCTGATTAGCGGATCTAAAGCTTTCAGTTATGCGGGTGAGCGTATTGGTGTGACATGCATCTCGGACAAACTGTTTCATCGCCATTTCGATGAACTTGCAGCAAGATATGGAGGATTGACCTTCGGACCAGTTTTCTCTACACGCATGCTTTATGCTTTGTCCTCTGGAACTAGTCATTCTGCACAATATGCTATGGCAGCCATGCTGCGAGCTGCTTCTAATGGGGAATATGATTTCCGAAGCGAAGTAAGTGTCTATGGAAAAAGAGCACATCAACTGAAAGAAATATTCCTTCGACATGGATTCCATATTGTCTATGATAAAGACTTGGACGAACCTGTAGCGGATGGATTCTATTTCACCATAGGATACAAAAATATGAGTAGCGGACAATTGGCTTACGAATTGATGAGTTATGGTGTTTCAGCAATATGCCTCGTAACTACAGGATCTGACCAAGAAGGATTGCGGGTGTGCACTTCTTTCATTGAAGATCACCAATATGCACAATTGGAAGAAAGAATGAGTATTTGGGAAGAAAACCATCAATAAACCAACAAATTGAATCAGCATACAAGAAAGAAGTTCCGGTTTTAAATGATCTTTAGTAAAGCCGGAACTTCTTTTTGTTTATTTTATAGTGAACTTTAAAAACTCTTCATAACGAAAGTCTTTCATTAAACACTAAAACTCTGTACTTTTACTTTTCTGCAACACAAGTACTTATGATAGTTTTTCGTCGTTCTTTTTACAAACAATTACTTTTTACATAAGAATAGAGTAGGGGGAGTGAATTATCGCGCCATACGATATATTTCTCGCATTTCATTCTGACCCAAAACCTCCATGGCACCCACGGTAATCTTTCCACCACGAGAGCATTTGTCAACCATCACCTCTAGCTCTTCCTCGGTAATTTCACGACCGAGAAGTTCGTGAATTGAAGTCGGCATACCAATTTCATGATAAAACTTCTCCACAGCTTCAATACCGGACAGAGCAGTCTGCCGAGGATTGGCAAAATCGTTTGTGACTCCCATGACGTTGACAGCAAATTGAACAAAACGATTCAAGTGTCGATCCATGACAAAACGTGCCCATGAGGGCCAAAGGGCTGCAAGGCCAGCTCCGTGTGTTACACCAAACAAAGCACTCAGTTCGTGCTCAAGACGGTGGGTTGCGAAATCTTTTTCTGTTCCACACTCAGTCAGGTCATTGTGTGCAAGAGAGCCAGCCCACATAATTTGGGCACGATAACGATAATTCTCAGGATCTTTGAGTACCAATGGCAGCACATCCTTCACCGTACGCATCAATGATTCTGCAATACCATCAGTCAATGTCATTTCCTCATATTTGGAAAAATAACGTTCCATGGTGTGCATCATAATATCTGTACCGCCAGCAGCTGTCTGATAAGAAGGTAAGGTGTAAGTCCGCTCTGGGTTCATTACAGCAAACTTACAGCGACATAAATCGCTGTTTATGCCACGTTTCAATAAACCGTCATCTTTCGTTATCACGCAACTTGAAGACATTTCGCTTCCTGCAGCAGGAATAGTGAGGACAGTGCCAACTGGCAGGCATTGCTGAGGAACAGCCTTTCCGTCCCAAAAATCCCAAACATCACCGTCATAATGCACACCATAGGCAATAGCCTTTGAAGAGTCTATAACGCTACCGCCGCCAACGGCAAGAATAAAATCCACATCATGTTTGCGACACAAATCAATTCCTTCATAAACTTTACTTAGCAGAGGATTTGGCACCACGCCGCCAAGTTCAACAAATGATAAACCAGCGCCACGCAATTGTGTGCCCACCACATTCAGCAAACCAGATTTTTCTGAAGAACCACCGCCATAATGTAGTAATATCTTATGGCCGCCATAAGCACTTACAAGACTACCTATTTGTTTTTCAGCATTACTGCCAAAAACTACACGCGTAGGTGCATAGAAATTAAAATCCTTAATCATAGTATTTGTTTTTTTACATACTGTTATTTATCATAACTGTCATTGTTTTATCTTTTAGACGAGCTATTTATAATGCAAATATAATAATAATCCACGAGACAGAACATAGATGTTTAAAATATTTATAATATTTTCCCCAATTCGGGACAAAATAGCGATTAGTTAAATATAAAGACAGATACGCAAAACTCTTCCCATGCTATCAGACATG
>NZ_NPJB01000109.1:0-6346 GCF_002251345.1 Prevotella sp. P4-119
CCGTGTTGTAATACGTAACTTTGCACCACCAAAATTTCGTAAGGTTGTGCCACGTGTCCTCTGTGTGCTCCGTGGATCCGCTTTGCTTGTCGTGTTACCAGACCGCCACTACTTATTTGGTTACTAATGCCCCGAATGGGGCAATATTTTCATAGCCCAGGGTAACGCCTTGGGTATGTACAATTATTTTACAGAACGTCCTGTAAGGACAAAAGTAAAACCCGTGAAATTGTACGCACAGGACAACGCCATTCATTCCCAAGCGTTACAAATAACAAATAACAGATAACAGTTAACAGTTTCCAAAAACGATTTTTATGCGTTACATTTACAGTATTACAGTTTTTGAAAGCAAAAATCTCGCATGGTTTTTACTTTTGTCCTTACAGGACGTGGTTAGATATGCTGTATGATGTCCTCAGGGCGTTGCCCTGGGCTATGGAAGCCATTGGGCTTTCAGCCCGCCGTTGATTGTATGGAATTCCATGTGTTCCGTGGATTCGTAATTCCGTGTTGTAATACGTAACTTTGCACCACCAAAATTTCGTAAGGTTGTGCCACGTGTCCTCTGTGTGCTCCGTGGATCCGCTTTGCTTGTCGTGTTACCAGACCGCCACTACTTATTTGGTTACTAACGCCCCGAATGGGGCAATATTTTCATAGCCCAGGGCAACGCCTTGGGTATGTACAATTATTTTACAGAACGTCCTGTAAGGACAAAAGTAATACCCGTGAAATTGTACGCACAGGACAACGCCATTCATTCCCAAGCGTTACAAATAACAAATAACAGATAACAGTTAACAGTTTCCGAAAACAATTTTTGCGTTACAAGCGTGACAATATAACAGTATAACAGTTTTTGAAAAGCAAAAAAAAGGAAGTACAAGGGAACTGAGTGGAACAGAGCTGTCCCTGTTTCCCGTCCCTGTTTTATTTATCTGATTTTCAGTGTTTGCTCGGTTAATAAATGTTATAAAAATGGCTTTGCCTTACCAAAACGATTACCCTATTCGGAATTTATTGTAAATTTGCAGTAAATTCAGAATAGAGGATTATGGCAACGTATGTAAATAGACAGATTTATCTGCAAAAGCTGATTCATCGGCGAGACAATGGTGAGGTAAAAATCATTACGGGTACTCGTCGATGTGGTAAGTCGTGGCTTCTGAAAAAGGTTTATCATGACTATTTGGTGAGTCAAGGTGTACCTAAGGAAAATATAATCATGGTGTCTTTTGATGTGGATGAGGATATTACTGGGGAGGATTTGACCAATCCGATGGTTCTGAAACGCTATCTCTATTCCAAGATAATAGATGAAGATGCCAGCTATTATGTATTTCTTGATGAGATACAAATGGTAGAGGGATTTGAGCGTATTGTGAATGGCTTGAATGCTCATGACAATGTTGATGTCTATATTACAGGTAGTAACTCCAAGTTTCTTTCAAGCGACATCAATACGATTTTTCGAGGTCGTGGTGATGAGGTGAGAGTTTACCCTTTCTCCTTCAAGGAGTTCTGCACAGATAGGTCTGAATCTATTAACGAACTTTGGAAGGAATATTATACATACGGAGGAATGCCTGCTCTTCGTAATCATCCTACTCCTGAGCAGAAGGTGAGTTATCTTCAAAGGTTATGGCAAAAGACATACTTTGATGATGTGGTAGAGCGAAATGGTATCAAGAATCGTGTGGCTTTGGAGTGCTTGGTGGATTCCTTATGCTCTTCCATTGGTTCGCTGACCAATCCGAGCAAGATACGTAATACTATGGAGAGTGTGCAGCATGTAAAGCTTGATCCGGATACAGTATCTTCCTATATGCAATGCTTGGAGAATGCTTTTCTCTTCGAGGGTGCTCGCCGCTATAATGTAAAAGGCAGGAAATATTATGAGAGTATCAAGAAATATTATGTGGTGGATGTCGGCTTGCGCAATGCCCGACTGAATTTCCGGCAACAGGAGGTTACCCACATCATGGAGAATGTCATCTACAATGAGTTGCGTATCCGTGGCTATGTGGTGGATGTAGGTGTGGTGGAGAGTCGGGTGATGCGTGATGGCAAGAGTACCTACCAGCAGTATGAGATAGACTTCATTGCCACGAATGGTCTCAACAAGTACTACATCCAGTCGGCATACTCCTTGCCTACGGAAGAGAAGCGTGAGCAGGAACTTGCCTCGCTGAAGAAAATTGATGATTCTTTCCGCAAGATAATCATTGTGGGCGATGACATTGCCACATATATAGATGATAAAGGTTATGTCTTCTTGGGGCTGTTCCAATTTCTGAAGAACGAGGATGTGATGGAGTAAAAGTTACAATCCTTACAGCTTACAGTATTACAGTTTTTGAAAACGATTTTTTGCGTTACAGTTTGACAGTTGACAGTTTCCATAAATGAATTTTTTGCGTTACAAATAACAGATAACAGTTTTGGAAAAGAAAAAAAACAGGGAAGATTCTGTGATTGTACCCACTCATTATCTTCTTCTTGAAATCCTGCCGATACTCTGCAAGTGATTGATATTCAGTATAGTTTCTTTAAAGGATTAGGCAGAAGGAACAAAATGGAAACAAAAAATCCAAGATACCAACGATTGTAAAGTGGAGATAACATTTATTAACACGGAAAACTAACGAAATTTTCATTTTCTGTCATTTTGTTGTGTGCTCCTGAAGGTGCAAAATGTTCAAAGATGAACCTAATTGTAGTTTCAACAATCTGGTTGAAATAATGGCATTAGTTGGAAAATTGTGAACGAAAAGTGGGCGTTTCAGGTGGCATTATATAGTATTTTCGAAGAAAATACACATGTATTTCAAACTTTCTCAGGATAAGAAATGTTTTTCTTACAAAGATTTATTAACTTTGCATCAAAGTTTAACATCATTAAGAATTATGGCAAAGAAGGTTACAAATATAGAAGTAAAGGACACAACAGTTCGTACAATTAAACACGAAGGAGAGGACTTTGTGTGTATTACAGATATTGCACGCCAGAAAAATAGTGGTGACCCAAATGGTGTAATAGCAAATTGGATGCGCAATCGCAACACGATAGAATTCCTGGGTATTTGGGAACAACTATTCAATCCAAGTTTTAACCCCCTCGAATTCGAGGGGTTTAGAAAAGAGGCAGGACTCAATGCCTTCACAATGTCGCCATCAAAATGGATTGAGGCGACCAATGCAAAAGGACTTGTAGCTATGGCTGGACGTTACGGAGGTACTTACGCTCGCACTGATATTGCCTTTGAATTTGCTTCTTGGATTTCTGTGGAATTCAAACTTTATCTAGTCAAAGAATTCCAGCGTCTCAAGGAAGAGGAACAAAAGCTAATCGGATGGTCAGTTAAGCGTGAACTCTCAAAACTTAACTATCGCATTCACACTGATGCCATCAAACAGAATATCGTGCCAGAAGAAATTGATGCTTATCACAAATCGCTCATCTATGCAGAGGAAGCTGATGTCTTGAATGTTGCTATGTTCGGTATGACAGCAAAAGAGTGGCGCGATGCAAATCCCGACAAGAAAGGCAACATACGCGACTATGCAACCATCAACGAACTCATTTGTCTCTCAAACATGGAGAACTTGAATGCTGTGTTTATCAACGATGGCATGCCGCAGACAGAGAGACTTGTCAAACTAAATCAAGTTGCAATTCAGCAGATGAAGGTGCTTAAAGAATCTGAAAGCCGTAAATATTTGAAGTAAGAGATGGATTTGAGATTCAACACATCATTAGCAGAAGGTTACAAAAGTGCTAGCCAAATAGCAAGAGTACTGACTGAAGATTGGTTGAATATTAGACTGGAAGAGATCGTCAAAGAGCAAATAACTTCCAATATATCATCTGATTATGGTGAGAAAAAAGCGCGACTGGATGAAAAGGTTAATTCCATGCGACAAGAGGGCTACACAACGAGTGAAATCGACAATGACAGAATCGTAAAGAAACTGCGTGGGGAATTAGAGGTAATGGGAGATGCTGAGGAAATGCAAGCTGAGGTATTTTCTCATTTGAATACTTTTTTCTCTCGTTATTATGACAAAGGCGATTTTGTCACTTTACGCCGATACAAGAAAGATTTTCGTAGGATGATAAAGACCACTCCCTCAGGCTTCAGACTTCAAACTTCAGACTTCATTTTGCGTTACAATCCCAAGCGTTACAGTTGACAGTTGACAGTTTCCATAAATGAATTTTTTGCGTTACAAATAACAGATAACAGATAACAGTTTTGGAAAAGAAAAAAACAGGGGCCATTTTGACCTCATGTATCATTCTTCGATAAAGGCCTGGCCAAAGAAAATAAAGATGAATATAATTTTTTCAGTCAACATCTTCGCAACTCTCATTTTATTTTTATAAATTTGCATGGAAAATCGTAACACAGGGGAATTACTCCCCTATCATTCTTAAAACCCAAAAACTGTGCATTATTCTTGATGTCGTTGACCTGTCCCTGTGACATCGTTGATGAATGTGATTGTGTACTAGCCTTCTGGGATGGTACTAGTAGGGGTACTAAGTTTACCCTAGATTATGCCCAAGAAAAGAATAAACCAATAAAGATAGTTCAGATATGATACCTACATTTGAAGAATTCTTGTACCCATTCCTTCTAATGCTGAAAGATGGTGAAATTTCAAGTAAGGAAATGAAGGAAAAGTTGATTGCCCACTTCAAGCTAACTGAAGATGACATTGCCCTAACCACTAAAGGGGGAAACACCACCCAAGTAACTGATAGAATTGGCTGGTGTAGGCAATACTTCAGAAGGGCTTTGTTTATTGAAATCCCACAAAGAGGTATCTGGAAGCTAACTGATAGGGGCAAAGCATACCTAGCCAATCACAATACTCTTACTATTGATGATTTGCTGGATTATAAGGAATTTGCTGAATATGCAGGGAGTGCCAAGAAGCCAAAGAAAGCAGTTATGCCAACCAAGCCTTCATTTGCTTCTTTAGGTGTTACCCCTACTGAAGCTTTGGAAGAAGCCTATACTAGCATCAATGATTCTTTATCTGATGAACTTCTGTCAATGATAATGAATCTATCCCCATCCTTCTTTGAAAAGCTAGTGGTAGATTTACTTGTGGCTATGGGCTATGGCGGTGATTTTGAAGATGCTGCTAAAGTGACTAAAAAAAGTAAGGATGGTGGTGTAGATGGCATCATTAAAGAAGACAAACTAGGTCTAGATAAAATCTACATTCAGGCTAAAAGATGGACTAATGTAGTTGGAGAACCAGTTATTCAACAATTTGCTGGTGCCTTGGATGGGAAAAGGGCTTCAAAGGGTGTCTTTATAACAACTTCTACCTATTCAAAGGATGCTAAGAAGTATGTGGATAGTTTAAGCAAGAAGATAGTGCTGATAGATGGCAAAGAACTTGCTTCCCTTATGATTGAATACAACCTTGGTGTTAGTATTAAGAAATCCTATATTGTTAAGCGAATTGATACTGATTATTTTGATGAAGGAGAGTAAATTATGAAAAAAATACTATCTATTATAGCAATATTTTCTATCATCTGTTCATCGTGCAGTGATTTAGTAAACAAGAAGGAGTACAAGGTTTCCATAGAAGATAATATTCTTTCCATTGAACCTAATGATACCTGTACTTATCAAGTAAGTGTATGGAATGAAAACACAAAGTTGTGGGAAGACACTAAACAAGGTAAGTGCAGGCAAGGTTTGTTCTCACCTATAGAAAATATGGAAATTATTAACTCTATAGCTCTATTTGCTCTTAGGAACAACAATGAGTTATCTATTAGAGTAAATATTAGTGATATTGTAGATACAACCTATACAGTAAAACTTCAACCAGAAGAAGGAGATTCTATTGCTCCTATAATTAGTGGTAATTGTGCAAGACTTGTTTCAAATGCTTCAAGTAAGGCAAGTACTGAAACTCTAAAAAGATGGCTTTTCAAAAGAAAAGAATTTGTTTCAGATTCATTGCTTGCACAGATGTCTGGATTAGTGAGAACCTTATGCAAGAAGGATATCACTAGATATGAAGTACAAGGAAGTGTTCCAGTTACAAAGACTCTAGGTACATTTTCTGTTAAGTCAGGAATCAAAGCTGATTATTACGCATTGCTAGCTTGTACATCTGATCAAAACATTACTTCTTTTGTTGAGGATTGTGTGGCAAAAGATTTCAAGTTTGCAAAAACCAATTTAGATGGTGAATTGACTTGCTATAAGATGGGTGAGCCAAATGGTTTCCTCTGTATATGTCTTGTGACTATTAACAATGATTGGAGTTATAAAGCTTATCCTTTAGGTGCTATTATACTTGATAATAT
>NZ_NPJB01000110.1:0-5855 GCF_002251345.1 Prevotella sp. P4-119
AAGGAGTCGGCTATAAGGACTTTGACAACATGATTTTGACACCCTGCACTAAAGGGTGACAAGATATACCAGCCGTGCCAAGGCTACTATCTTTGTGGTGGTGACACCCCGTGATTGCAAATTAACCGATGGTACGGCTGGCGATGGAACCCAGTCTGAGTAAAACTCGAAGAGGAAAGTATCTGATTATCACAGACCTGACGAGGGGCTGTGATGAATAGCCATGCCCCACTATTATGAATTCTTGTGGGTTTTATTACCCTTGCGGGGAAATCCCATTAGGTTTTATAGAGGAAAGTTAAGTCGAAAACATTTTCCTTACAATACCAAATAATTATAAAATCCTCATAATCGCATTAATACACTCATTTTCCCGTAGTTTTTTTACTAATATCTCGGTATATTAATTCCTTACAAAATGTTCAAAATACCTACTATCATTATCCTGTTTCCGTCATCCTATTTACGCCCTACAAATCCCCTCCTTACCTCGTTTAAGGTATTAAAAGTGGCGGCAGTATCGTACTGAAGACATCAGTATTAAAACTTTTGCGACTATGATTATCAAAACGAGAAACTATTTAATACAATGTCCTGTATTCTGTCGAGAATGTCTTTCCGGTCTCGTACTTCCATATGGTTGCAGTCGAGAAGATGGCAGGGAGAAGCGGGATAATGGGAGTTCCAATTGTCTATGTTCCCCTTCCACGATTTTCTCATCTTTTCGTTTTCTTCTCTGGTCTTTCCCTCGTCATTGGCTTGGTTCTCATGCAGGATGGGCTTGTTGACCATAATGTTCACTACGGTGCCATCGTAGTTTAATTCGGGCATATCGGCATATACCTTGTCGAAGATTTCAAGGCGACGGTCGTTAGACTTCTGAGTGGTATCAAGGTTCAGGAAATAATAGTTCTTGCGGTCATATACGGCTTCGATGTTCACCACACTGAGATTAATGCCGGGATGACGCTGACTCATAAACTTGGCAAATGCGATGGCTATTTCGGCTCCGATGCAATAACCGGTCAAGAAAAGGACTTGCTTGTCTCTCAATGCCACCATCATAAGGTCTTCGTATGTTTCAAACAAAACTTGGAGGGAGACATCCTTGCCGCCAATGAAGAAATTGTATATCGACTCGATGTTAAAGACCGAGAAGTTCTTCTCGAAACTGGAAATGACAGGCATGTTATAAGGGTATGACTCCACAAAACCGTTGAAATAAATAATCACCGGCTTTCTCTCGTCGGTACCCTCGCCCCAAGAGTATAGGTTCCTGTCGATGTTGTCTGTTAAGTTCTTCACACTCTTGAACTTCAAAACGTCGAAAGTGGTGAAGAAGACATAGGCTTTGGATGCCGACATATGAACAAAATCATCCAATAGAGCCTTGTTCATTCCCGCCTCAAAGAGGTCGGTATCGGCATCAATTCCTTCTGTGCCCATCACCTCCCTGGCTATGGAAAGGAGTTTAAGGCAAGCGTTGTCGTCGGTGTTGTCAAGCATTGTGTCGATAAGCCGTGCCATGCCTTCGAGAGTGGGATTCTCGTAGATGTTGGACGCGTTGACGGAGATACCGAAATGCTTGTGAATTCCATATACGAGTTGAATGACCATTATCGAATCGCCACCCAAAGAGAGGAAACTGTCGTTACTGTCTATAAAATCCTTGTTTAGCAGGTCGCCCCAAATCTTTACAAGACGTCTTTCCGTCAAAGTGGTTGGCGCATTGTAGTTGGCAAGGTCTGTCTCGGAAACTGGCATAGGGAGTTTTTGCCTGTCGATTTTACCGCTCGTGTTGTATGGAAATGCCGTAAGCGGCACAATAGCCGACGGAACCATATAAGAAGGGAGACGGTTGAGGACATGGGCTTTAAGGTCATCAACAGGGAATTTTTCCGCGTCAGGAACGAGGAGATAAGCCACAAGCATTTTGTTTCCGTTGTTTTCCCTTATCATTGCCAAGACATTCTTGATGCCATTGCCAAATTCCGAGATTATCGTCTCCACCTCGCCCAACTCTATTCGGAAGCCGTTCAGCTTCACCTGATGGTCGGTGCGTCCGAGGAACAACAGATGCCCGTTGCGGTCACGCATCACAAGGTCGCCGCTCTTGTAGAGTACGAGATTACGGTGGTTTTTCCTGTCGTCGTCGGATGCAAAGGGATTGGATATGAACTTGGTTTGGTTAAGGTCGGGCCTGTTGATGTATCCGTCAGACAACTTTACTCCACCGATGTATAGCTCTCCCACGGCATAGTCGGGCACCATGTTCTGATGGCTGTCGAGCACATAGGAAGCTACACCTGGCATGCTGGTGCCAATATCGTTGACGGCAGATCGAGGCGTAACGATGTTGTATGTTACATCGACACAGTTTTCCGTAGGTCCATAGGCATTGATAAACAACCTGTCCTTGCTCCAAAATTCTATTACATTATTATTCGTCAAATCGCCTCCTACCACTATAGTCTTCAAGGCTGGCAAATCCGTATGGGGCAAGGTGACAAGAAGCACTGGCGGAATGTTTATGAGCGAAATCTTGTGACGAGTGAGGAAACCAAGCAGCAGGCTCGTGTCCCTTCTGTCTTCCTCCAAGGGCAGATAGAGTGTAGCTCCGATGGCAAGAGATGGAAAGATTTCCACCACGGAGGCGTCGAAAACAATGTTGGCAAACTGCATTACCCTCGACTCTTCGGTCATCTTCTGCAAGGCAATGTTGTTGACAATAGTTTGGCTAAGCATTGAGTGCCTAATTGGAACGCCCTTCGGCTTGCCCGTTGTCCCGGAGGTGTAGATGATGTAGGCGACATCGTCTGGAAGAACCTGGGGCAAAGCCACAGATTCGTCGTCGGCAATGATGTCAGCTGCACTTGGGTCAAGACACGGTAGAGTGCCGAACATATCACGTGTTTCCCTATGGGTGAACACAAGCCGTAGGGAAGCGTCGTTGACGATAAATGCGATGCGGTCCTTCGGATGGTGGATGTCGATGGGCACATAGGTGTTGCCTGATTTCAGTGTGGCGAGTATTGCCACAATCATATCGATGGTCTTGGGCAATGCAATGCCGATATTGGACCGTGCAATGCCCATGGCATGCAGTTTGCGGGCAAGGACATCGCTCCGTTTGTCAAGTTCAGAATAAGTGATTTCTTGTTCCTGATGCACCACTGCAATGTGGTTGGCATGTTCCATCGCCTGTTTTTTGAACATACAGGTGAAGGGATCGTGGTTGGAGGCAAGTTGTAGGTTTGCCTGCTCAATCTCTATGAGTTCTTGCTGTCTTTGAGGGTCGATGAGCCTTATCTGCGACAACAAGACTTTGGGATTGTCCGTCACCTGTCGGAGGATGTATCCGAAGGTGTGGCCCAGCATCTTCACATATTCCAATGATATGGTTTGCTTATAGCGCAAGTCACAAGTCAGTTGTTTGTCGGCGTCGATGACAAGAAGCAGTTCGGCAGACACGTTGGTGTTGACGTGTCGCCAATCCAACACCTCGCAATCTTTGAAATCAACGGTTAACTCATCCAGTTTCAGAGGATAGTTAATGCTGAAATTAAAAGAGTCCCTTATGGCGTTGTGGGTCTTTGGCAGATAGTCGCCATAGATGGCAAAAATATGCTGTTGCTCTGCCATACGATTGGAGTTGGAGTATTCCAGAAGGTCGGTGAAAGACTTGTCGGAAAATTCGCTGAAAGGGTATTTGATGGGGAAATTATTTACAAACACGCCTAAAAGCGGACAACCCTTGGGACGCATGTTCAAGGCGTGGTCCAAGGCTATGGCACTGGTGTTAAGCACCTTAGACAGTGTAAGAGTCCAAACGGCGGAATAGACTCGAAAATGGGTGGTGTTGCATTGCTTGCATAGCCCGCTGACCTTAGAGTCCATCTCCTCTCCAAGGCGGAAACGCCAGGTGTTGGGCGCATCTGTGGTCTTGGTGTTGTCATACACTGTCTGAGGCAGTATCACCTTCACCGGCACATCTTTGATATATTGCTTCCAATATGCGGTGTCGGCGGCATTGTTTGTCTTGAACTGACTGTCGAGCACCTTGTTGAACTGCAAGAGTTGTTCAATTTGGTTTTCAGCGACATACCTGTTGTCCATCAGCTGATTGTAGATGGTTGTCAGGCGGTCGAAGAATGTCCTTATCGACATACCGTCCATAACCAAATGATGGAACGAATGGAGCAGATAGTGGAGTTCTCCCTTCCTTATGCAGCAGAAACGGCAAGGCAGCTCACGACCAAGGTCGAAGGGCACATTGACAAGGTCAGACAGCATCTTTTCAACGTGTTCAGCATCAGTGTCTTTGTCAATGGTGAGGAGCTTGAACGGCAGTTCAAAATTCTCCTGTGGCACGAAATAGGGATTGCCGTTATCGACCTCGACGATGGAAGAAAACGGCGGATATTCAACCATTATCTTCCTGTATGCCTCCTTCAGGACAGGCAACGACAGATTTCCCTTGATGATAAAGGTATGGTTAGGGTCGTTATATTCTGTGGACGGCGATTTCAACAAATCGTCCATCCAGAATTTTTCTTGAATAACATTTAATCTTATCCTTATTCGTGTCATTGTGTAATCTCATTAAAAGACATAAGAAACCTTGGCAAGGAAGTTAAACTTCTGCTGTGGTATTGGCAATATGAAACTCCCGCCTTGGTAATAGTCTTTGTTCAACATGTTGTAGAAATCTACCGATGCCTTAATCTTCGAGTACTGACAGTCGATGCCCGAATTGACAATCACCCTTCCGTCGATTTGATATTCAGGATTCATCACATTATTCTCTCCTATGAACACTGTTGGCAGCGAGATAGGTGAATACTGTTTTGAGAGAACCTGGACATTTGCACGCAGGTTCATGCGCCAACCATTTCGCCGTTCACTTCTTCTCGACTAAGACCAGCTTCAATCTGTTTAAGTCTTTACTTCCCATAATTAATCAATTAAATTTTATGGCTAAGTTATTTCCTTTTTTCGAGATAAACGAAGGAAAATCGGAAAAACTCCATTTCTGAGTGTAAGATTTAACTTTTCATGCGCAATTTGCTACTTGGATTTATGATTCATTTACACAATCATCCGCATAACAATTGTAAGGAATGGCTGTATGAAAATTGGGGGTAGAAATCGAAAGGCGGTCAAATTCTTAATAGTGTATGAATATAATACTGAAATATAATAAAGAAGTTTTATATTTAATTTATGGTGGTAGAGGCGAAAGCCATTGGATAAACAAACTTTCATATAACAATGACTTAACTGCGCACGGAGGACTACCACCTTAGCAAATTTACATAAAACCCCCGAATTATAAGCCAGTCGGGATAAAAAACCTAATGTCATTTCCCCGAACCGGGCAGTGTTTGAGAAAAAAAATGTCAAGTCCGCCACAGATTTTTGTCCTATATACGTGCTCTTTTCGTCACAATTTTGTATATTTGGGGCCTATTGTTTAATCCTCTAAAGTTAGGATTATGAGAATAGTATGCGGACTTGACGTGCCAAAGATAGCATATTTCTTTGTATTATGAGCAGCACGGGTGAGATTTTTGAGAAAAAGTATGGTGTTTTAACAAATCAGCTTGAGGAAATGCGTGATTTGATGCTCACGTATCACGTGCAGGAGGTCGGTATGGAAAGCACAAGTGTCTATTGGGTTCCTGTATGGCGCATACTGGAACCTCATTTCAAGCTGAAACTTATCAACCCCTATTTCATCAAGCAGCTTCCCGGTCACAAGAGCGACGTGAAAGATGCACAGTGGATAGCCGAGTGCATGATGAAGGAACTGGTGCGCGGCAGTTTCGTTCCCCCTGAGCGCATCCAGCAGCTCC
>NZ_NPJB01000111.1:0-3139 GCF_002251345.1 Prevotella sp. P4-119
TGAGATCGTTGGACCGTCTATGAATGAATTGTTTGGCGTATTCTTCTTGTAGATATTAGTTGTGTATGATTGTTTTGCAAAACTAAATCCAGTAGATGGATTGAAAGTGTATTGGTTTGGAGTACCTGCATTCTGATCTGGGTCGATGATGATTTCCACTTCATCTACTTCTTCAGGGTAGGGGTCTGATATATAAAGTGAGAAAGATGCTGTGATGCGTTTGCCAAAGTTCATAGTAACCTCTTTAGGTTCACCTCTGGTAATATCAACAGACATCGTTGTTGCATAGGTACTCTTGTAGAGTATGATATCATTGATGACCGCTTTTTCTGGAGATGCGATGTCTGCAGCTCCGTTACTTGGAGTTTTAGCCTTGTGTGCCACAGCTACGAAAGTGTATTTTCCAGCTGGAAGTTCGCAATTAATCTGATCGAAGTTCTCGTTTGTTCCTTTCGTTTTCTTTTCTGCATAAAACTCTTTGTTGTTTTCGTCGAAAACCTTAAATGCGATACAGGTCACTTGTGCTTCTGCAGCACTTGCACGTGACGTTGCGAAATTTTGGTCAGGAACTACTGAAAAATCAAATCCAGAAAAACTGACTTTTACTGAGACAGGTTCTGTCTGTTCAATGTTGCTGTCCTCTGATGAACAAGAGAACAGATGTGCTACAAACAAAGGTAGCAATAAAATTAGAAACTTTTTCATTTTTTATCGGATTTTTTGTTATAATGCTGTAAAGTTACGCTTTATTTTCATACGAAGCACGAAAAAACTCTTAAAAAAGTATAAAAGCAGTATTGATATAACGAAAAATGGCTAATTCTGTCCTTTTTATAGCAGTGTCAAATGGGTGTTTATAAGAAATTATTTGCGAAAAAACGGTAAAACTGTCAGTTTTATATTGCCTCTGATGATTGATTTAGTATTAAAGTGTCTTATCATGAGTTTGCTTTTCTATTGAAGAATAATCCAAGTCGGTAGAAGAATAATCGAAGGATAGACGAATTCCTATTGAGTAAGCGATGAGACCATATTGAAGATATGGCGGAATCAGACAGAATATAAAAATGTTTTGTATATCATACGTATCACCGAAATCGCCAAAGCGCACCGGCTTCACAGTCTGTGCGCTTACGCTCTTTTTCAAGAGGATGAATTATATTAATTGAGATTTTCGTTTTTCTTTGTTGTTACTACAATTACGTTTTCAGTATTCTCATCACCACTGTACTTCTTTATATTTTCTGCGTCTTTGAAGATTTGCAGGCTTGATATCTGATCTGGTTTAAGTGTGTTGATGTTGTCTATTCGTTTACCATCAACTATGTACAAAGTAGTGTTGGGTTGGTTATTCTCTTCTTTATTTGCAGCAGAATTTGGTTTGGGTGTTATAGTGCCTATGTTGAATGAGATGGGTAGTACATATTTCACATCTACTGCTTTACCGTTCTGTTTACCTGGTGTCCATTTTGGCATTTCCTTTATTACTCGTAGCGCTTCCTTATCGAGGGGCTCGCAAACGCTCCTTATAATGGTTGGCTCTATAATATTACCATTTTTATCTACCACAAAGGCCACAATGACTCTGCCGCTCTTATTGGTAGCAGTTGCCTCTGCTGGATATTTCACATTACTCCCGATGTATTCATATAATGCTTTCGGTCCTCCTGGGAATGAAGGCATCTGTTCTACGATGTCATAGACTTTCTTCTTGCTTTCTTTTTTGGGCGCTTTTTTCTTCTTTACTGGTTTGTTATTTTGTTGCACAGGCAAATTGTTTTCTACTGCCACCGCTGCATTATTACTCTCAGTAACAATTTTCTCGGCCATTGATTCTACACTTTCGTTGGCAAAAGCCACAACAGCTATTGCTGTTAAAGGAAGTGCCAAAAGCAGTTTGGCACGTTTCCATCCATTCGATTTCTGCATTTTCATCATTGTGATACGTTTTTTTAGTGAATTATGATTAAAATTGTTAGCTAACGCAAATCTATCTTCTCCCACAGCCTTCATCACCAGCAACAGTTGGTAATTGCGTGCATCTACACCTTCTGCGAGTACAGCTTCGTCTGCTTCGTATTCATGAACCTCCTGTAGCTCGCGTCTTAGTAGCCACGCTGCAGGGTTGTACCATTGAAAAATCAGCATGATGTTGCACAATAATATATCTACACTATGGTGATGAGCTATGTGTGCTCTTTCGTGTGTTAGAATTTCCATAGGGTGATCTTGATAGTCTTTCCGTGCTACAACGATATAGTTGAACCAACTGAAAGGAGCGATATCGCGGTCTATTACTACCAGATGTTCCCCATGTGCATTGTCTGTTCTTGTTCCGCTGCGCAATATGAATCGCAGTTTCCATAGAGACAACAGGAAGACCACGGCAAATATTCCAACACCTATTATATATAATAAGAATAGGAGTTGTATCATGGTAATTGGTTCTTTTGTCGGGTAGTCTAACGGTTGTTGTACCGTAGCAAGCATTTCTGTAAAATCTACCGTCACCGCAGTCATTGGCGTTTCTTTATTCAGTTCCACTTGTATCAATGGTACTATTAAAGCCATAAGAATCATCAACAGGATTGACTTACGGTTGAAGGCATGGAAGGTTTCTCTGCTTAAGCCCATTTTATAGAATAGGTAGAATGCGATTAAGCATATTCCCGATTTGATAGAATAAAGAAATAACATTCCCATATTACATTGGTTTTATATTATTTGTTGAATGGTCTTTTTTCTTTGAAATCAGTCTTTCTCAATCGTATTAATTAATTGCTTGAGTTCTTCTACCGATATTTTTTCCTCTTTAACCAGAGCGGAAACGGCTTTCAGGTATGATTTACCGAAGAATCTATCCACGACACTCATCAGCGTATTACGATGATATTCCTCGCGTGTGATTTTAGCGAAATACTGGAAGCAGCGTGCTGTTAAGGCGCGATGCCCTAGAAATCCTTTCTCCTCAAGGATTCTTACTAATGTTGCTAATGTGTTCACGTGTGGTTTAGGATCTTCGTAACATGCTTGCAATTCGCGAATCTGCATATCCCCATGTGTCCAATAGTGATCCATGATTTCCTCTTCTTTGTTAGTCAATGTCTTCATCATTTTATTCTGTTTTAATGTTTATGGC
>NZ_NPJB01000112.1:0-1035 GCF_002251345.1 Prevotella sp. P4-119
ATTTAACGTGAGTTCGACGAAATATAAGTGTCTAAAAATTTGGTGATTAGCGAAAATTGTTGTAACTTTAAGGTGCTAAAAAATCAAAAGTTTACAAACAATAATCGCTATGATCACCGAGGACAAAGTTACTGAAATTTTCTGTATTGCAGATGACTTCTGCAAAGTTTTTGATGCCCAAATGGAAAAATACACCATAAAAAGCAATTTAAAACGCAAATACCATCGTGAATCGACTATGTCAAAGGCCGAAATTATGGTTGTCATTATACTTTTTCACAGTTTAGGCTTTCGTTGCTTGAAGCATTTCTACAAAGAATATGTATGTGTGCATCTTCGACACTTGTTTCCCAATGTTGTGTCATACAATCGTTTTGTGGAACTCTAGAAGACTATTGCTATTCCTTTAACTATCTTTATAAAGAAGGTGCTTTTAGGAAAATGTACAGGAATCAGTTTCGTGGATAGCACCCCTCTTCGTGTATGTAGGAACCAGAGAATCCTTATCCATAAGACATTTAAAGGTATCGCTCAAAGAGGTAAATGTTCTATGGGATGGTCCTTCGGTTTTAAGCTTCATCTGATATGTAATGAAAAAGGAGAATTGCTGAATTTTATGATTACTCCAGGTGATATTGCGACCGTAAACCATTGGAATATAAAGCCTTTGTTGATTTCATCTACGGCAAACTTGTTGGAGACAAGGGGTATATAGGCAAGAACCTATTCGATAAACTTTTCGTTGATGGGATACAACTTATCACGAAACTAAAAAGCAACATGAAGGGGTCTATCATGAAAATATCAGATAGACTCTTGCTTAGAAAGCGGGCTATCATAGAGACCGTTAACGATGAACTTAAGAATATTGCACAGGTGGAACATTCCAGACACAGATCTTTCGACAACTTCATTGTCAATACTCTTGGAGCTTTGGCAGCATATTGCTTCTTTCCTAAGAAACCTACAATTGCCGTTCAAAGGACTATTGATAGACAATTGACCTTATTCTAATTCGTCGAACTCACGTTAATT
>NZ_NPJB01000012.1:0-7558 GCF_002251345.1 Prevotella sp. P4-119
ATCGTGTGGTAAGGGGATGGTGGCTACATATTGATGTTGTGCTGTTGCTTTTTACTGAAAGCTGCTACTAACGACTCATAAATCTACCCTTAATCGTGTATTGGATGATAGTTGCGGATTTTAGGATTCAGATAAATTCGCAACATTTCGTTTGCTACTATTTTTGCAACTTTAAAATCGCAAATCGTAGAAAAATTAGGGTCTCTTTCAAAATAAAATGTTTCCATTGTCATTTGAATATCTTGTTTTCCTCTCAGAAAAAAGTACTTATCCAAATGCGTACTTCCCGAACGGTAGTATTTATAGAAATCAATGTTCTTATTGTAGAAATTCTCTAACTGATTCAGTTCATTGATGAAATAATTTTTCAGCACACAATCTTGTCCGTTGGGGCGCATCATTTCGATGTTATACACTTTCCTGTAATAGATTAGTTTACTAAAAAACTTGGGTTTTATTATCTTGAAAAAGAATATTTCATCCATTTCACTTTTGAACTTATAAAACGAAACTATTTCTTTCAATTCCGAGAACCCCTGTTCCAACAGCAATATTATTTGAGGAATATCTTTAATCCTGTCATTTAAATCGAGTTCATGCATCCTGATTTGATGTTCTAATTTTTCTGCAATGTTTTTTATCTTATCTTTCATTTTTATTGATTTTGAGTAAAAAAAAGGATGATATCGTCAGTTGACGACACACAAAGGCGTTCACTGAATTCCGATAGGATTCAGTGAACGCGAAGCAACAACATGTCGCTGAAAGATAATTAGTGATAGATTTGCCAGAAATACATAATACAGAATTTGTTGAAATCAACACCTAATCTTACTTATAACTTCCTTTGATTCCGTAGTCGGTATCCTGATTATTCAGCGATTTAGTACCGACAAGATGAGTTTTTCCGAAATTAAAATTCCAAGTGAGCGTGGCAACGAGAATTCGGGATGCATCGCTAAAACTTTCTCTTCGGAAAGGCGCTTGTGCATTTTTGTTTTCCATAATGGTTCGGGAAACATTCTTAAACGGATTGAACGCACCTATGCCAAAAGAAAAATTAGTCGCATTGTACCGGATAGCCAAGTAGTGATAATTACCATCCTTTATGACGGTTTCGCCGTATAACCTTTCGTCAAAAGGCTGTAGCTGGCCTATCAGCATCCATTTCTTATACATTGCCAAAACATCTGCCCTGTAATAAAAATTAGAATGGGTATGCGAATAGTTGTTCCCACGACTGTCAAAGTGGTTGAAGCCTCCTGTAACCGAAAATTGCAGGAAGTTTTTTATCATCCCTACTTTCAATGTTATCTCCGCATTATACTTATTCCAATCTTTCATGTTTTCGGGCATTGTCAGGAACACATTTCCATGTTCTCTTTTCGATTCCATGATAGGATTGTGTTTGTAGTGATGATGCAGGCTTGCATTGAAAGCGAACAACCCTTTTCTGTTTTCGTAATATAAATTATTATTCAGATTCAGGTACGGTTGAAGCAACAGATTCCCTTTCTCGGCAAGATACGAGTCAAGACGGATTTCCGTGTCGGCCAACTCCATCAGGGTTGGATTCGTTTGACTCATCTCCGCATCATACCGGATAAAAGAATTATCACTGAACCGATAGCCAACCATCGCTTTGGGTAAGAAATGGTAATAGCTTTTGGTAACAGATACATTGGAAAAATGCAGGCGATTCAGGCGAAGTCCCAAGCTATAGCTGAATTTGCCCTTACTATAAAACCACTCTGCAAAAACCGACGATTCCGCCTGATTCAAATCCGATTTGAATTCCTCGCCCTGATTAATTGTCTGCTCTGTAAACGACTGAATATGTTTTATCCCGAATTTCAAATTTCCATGGGCAAATCCTTTTTCGTATATGCCTTCGGCAATCAGTGAATATTTATCGGAAAACAGTTCCGAACGTTCGCTGAAAAGAGTATCAACATCGTTGTATTCGCAGTAATTCCGCGAAGATGCTGCGTTCGCATAACTCCCCACCACATTAGCATATATTTTCTGATTTTTGGGTAAACCATACTGGTAATACAAGTCGATGGTAGGAACATTAATTTTTTGCTGACTTCCGTCAAAAATCAACCCTTTGTCCGTGCCATTCTCTTTTAGAAAACTGTTGAAATCGTTGTGAGGCTGATTGCTCAGATTATATTTCAACTTGGCATTGAAAAAAGCCGAATCGCTCTGCTGATAGTTGTATGTCAGCGAAAAATCATGCATTTGGTACGAATAATCACCTCCGGCACTGATTTCTTCCCTCAATATAGGGGATGAATTTTCAAACTGATAACTACCTGTGCGATTTCTGTTATTCGTGTTGATGCGTTGAAACGCTGCGGTGTAGTTCAAAGCATATTCCGATTTTCCTTTGTTGAATTTGGCAAAGAAAACATCGCCCCCTGCAAGGATATTCAGCGAGTTCATCAAATCCACACCAACAACACCGCCTTTATCATCCCTTACTACCACGTAGTTGATAACTTTGGAAGCATGTCCGTATCGGATACCTGCATAATCCGAATATTCTATCCGCTTGATTTGGCGGGGTTGCAAGGTCTGAATTTCTTCCGGCGTGGTATTTACGCCGTTAATCTGCAAAATGACTTTCCCGCCGTCGGATGATGAAATCGTATTCAGCATCGGATTGATGTTCAAGCCGGGAAGCATCATTGTATTCAGCAATTGCATTCCGTTGGCAGAATGGCTGATTTGCAATTTTGTCGGGAACACAATCCGTTGGTTAATCTTGTTTATTGTGGAAGAAGCAGAAATCACCACTTCCCCAAGTAACAAAACATTTTCATTCAAATACACATCTATTTGTGCTGATTCCGTCAGATTCTGTATCAAAATCCGCTTTGTTTCAAATCCTAAACAGGATACTGACAGCACATAATTATCTGTGGGAAGATTTTCAAATTCAAATCTTCCGATAGTGTCTGTCGTTGTTCCTTTCAGAAAGACTGAATCTTGTTTGAATAGAACGACATTAGCAAACTCAACAGGTGTTTGCGTATTTTGTTGAAGTACTCTTCCTGAAACATGAATCGATTGTCCGGACACACTTAGGCCGGAATACAGGAAAAATACGATAAGATATAATAATCGAGCTTTATTAAAGTCCATACTTGTTTTCTTATAATCCTTAATTCCGCAACACTATAATTTAACTTTATTTATAAGTTCCTGAGCAACAAAAAGTTGCCCAGGATTTTGCCATGTCAGAATTTTCACTTATCTTAGTGTTGCAATTAGAAAACAAGCGAAAATCGTAACAAGGCGCGGCAAAGGTACAAACCTTAATTCCGCAACACTATAGTTTAACATTATTTATAAGTGCCTGAGCAACAAAAAGTTGCCCAGGATTTTGCCATGTCAGAATTTTCACTTACCTTAGTGTTGCGAAAAGAAGACAAGCAAAACTCTAATATGACATGGCAAAGATACAAATAAAATCTGAGAAACTCACTCCTTTTGGAGGAATTTTTTCTATTATGGAGCAATTTGATGCTCTTTTAGCTCAAACCATAGATTCCACCTTGGGATTGAGATGCACTATGTTTGGTTATCAATATAGCGAAATTCTACGCTCTCTGATGTGCGTATATCTTTGTGGCGGCTCATGTATTGAGGATGTTACAACTCACTTGATGAAACATTTGTCTCTTCATCCAACTCTTCGCACTTGCAGCGCAGACACCATATTGCGTGCTATCGAAGAACTGACTTGTAAGAACATCACCTATAAATCTGCTTCTGGCAACTCCTATGATTTCAATACTGCAGACAAGATGAACTGCTTATTGATCAAAGCCCTGCTTGCTACTGGTCAATTGAAATCCGGTCAAGAGTATGATTTTGACTTTGACCATCAGTTCATTGAAACAGAGAAGCATGATGCAAAACCAACCTACAAGAAGTTCCTGGGCTATAGTCCAGGTGTGGCAGTCATTAACGACATGATTGTCGGTATTGAAAATAGAGACGGCAACACAAACGTGCGCTTCAACCAAAGAGAGACTTTGGAAAGAATCTTCAAGCGACTGGAGGCATCAGAAGTATATATATCCCGTGCCCGCATGGATTGCGGCTCATGCTCGGAGGAAATCGTAGATATGGTAGAGGCTCATTGCAGGCATTTTTATATTCGTGCCAACAGATGCTCTTCCTTCTACGATTCCATGTTTGCCTTGACTGGATGGAAAACTGTTGAAATCAACGGTATTGAATTTGAGCTGAATTCCATCCTTGTTGAGAAATGGAAAGGAAAACCGTATCGTCTTGTCATACAGAGACAAAGGCGAATAGATGGAGACCTTGACATTTGGGAAGGCGAATATACCTACAGATGTATACTGACTAACGATTACAAGTCGAGTGCAAGAGACATCGTGGAATTCTACAATCTTCGTGGTGGCAAGGAACGCATCTTCGATGACATGAACAATGGCTTTGGCTGGAATCGATTGCCAAAATCGTTCATGGCACAGAATACTGTATTCCTGCTTATGACAGCTCTCATCAGAAACTTCTACAAAGCTATTATGCAGAGATTGAAAACCCATGAATTTGGATTGCGTGCCACCAGCAGAATCAAGACCTTTGTTTTCAAGTTCATCTCTGTTCCTGCGAAATGGATTAAGACATCACGTAGGCATGTATTGAATATTTACTCAGACAACAATGCTTATGCCAACCTGTTCAAGACAGACTTTGGTTAAAGACCATGCTTTTCTGGTTAAACCAGCGTATTACCTCAAGTCGCTTTATGGGGTAAGGGGATTTTGTGTCTGCGACATTTCTGTTGTGCAAGAAATATGTACAATAAAATGAATTTTGTCGCTTTGCAAGCAAAATCCCACTAAACCCTATAGGTTGCGGATTTGAGGTTCTATATACCTGTGAGAGTTTTATGTCTCTCTTGGTAATCCCTGCAATCCCTTCGTCCGTCAACAATTGAGAGATTCCAATGTTTTCCGTAGCTTGTCTTATAGCAAAAGACGGATTGGAAGCCGGATTCGTTCCCAATATGTCTGTATATTTTGTCTCAATTGCGATAATACCATGCTTTCCGTCTGTTCTCTCATACAAAAAATAGGCATCCATCGCTGTCTTGTCATTCAGACATCCTGAGTAGTATGGGGGTATAAACTCAATACCTACTTCTGTGATTTTGTTGAATGTCGATGAATCTGAATTGGTGACTTGTCCTGCCACAACTTTGGCAAGTTTGCTTCTCCCCTCATCTGTGTGAGCAATGTTCATCAGGGGAACAAACAAGTTGAATGCCATGGGTTGGCTTGACAGGAAATTATTGAATAGCCTGTCCTCATTGATGGTTTCGTATGCTTTTTTTTGTTCGATACGCCATTTTGCATATTCGAAGATTTCCTGACTTAGAAAATTACATCCTGTATCACTTCCGTCCGTTGCCAGATTGGGGTGAAAGTATGTTGTCCCTTTCTTTGTTATAGAACCACACGGAGAGCCCGATTCTTTTCTGTGCATAGCCTGTAGAAGACGTGCTTTGCGAGTAAAGGCATTATCTGTCTTTACAAAATATCTGCGCTGAGGATTGACGGATGAATATGAAAGATAATCTTTCAGTTCGCATAGTTCTTGACTTTTCATATTCTTACTGTGGCTTAAATTGTTTATACCTTTACTTCAAAAATGGGTCAATCGTTGCCAACAGCTCTGCTCTTTGCACAACGCCGCTTGTTCTCCAAAGTACTTCTCCGTGTCTAAACAACATGAGTGTGGGCACAGACTGTATGCCATACTGGTTTGCAGTTACCCCATACTTGTCCACATCTACCTTGATGATGCGGATTCTGTCACCCAGCAATTCCTTCACCTGCTCTAAGATGGGGTGCATCATCTTGCATGGCTGGCACCATGTGGCAAAGAAATCGACCAATACCAGTTGGTCGCCTGATATAACGTCTTTGAATGTTTCCATCTTTATCTGTCTATTTCTGTGAATCGGTTAAATGTCCTTCCGTCTCTTGTTATTTGCTCGAAAAACATCTTCTCGGGACGAACCCAGTATGCTTCCTCACCATATAGTGCTTGATATACTACCATGCGTTCCTGAGTTTCGCTGTCATATGCGGAATGGATATACTTGTACATTCCTCCCTTGAAGTGACGGAAAAATCTTTCTTCTTTAACAGAATACTCCATGAGCATCTTCTGTACCAACGGGGCATACCAAGTCCTGACTTCCTGCTCTGTGGGCGTGTGTCCGCCAGGGAAGTGATAGCTGTTGTTATAGTGATGCAAGAACAACGGCTCAAAATGAGCCAGTGTGTCTTGTTCACCAAATAGTCCCCACACACGATCCTTGTAGTACGGATTACAATAATCAAACTGTGTGGCTTCGAGTTCCCCAAACTCATTGATGAGTGATTCGTTGATGACTATTGTCTGATTACCGTCCATGCGCGGAGCCTTGTACTCATGTTCGCCAATGCGTTCTCTCAGGAAGTCCGTCATCTTGAAATGAGGATTGCCAAGTAGGGCGGGGATGCCAACGACAGGAGAAAGCATCTGTGCAAGGAAAGCCCCGCAACTGTTGCCTATGAGCAGGTCTGGCTTCTCCTTGTCGATAAGCATGCGTATGTATTTCAGTGCTTCCTTGGGATGGAGAGGCAGATCGGGAGTCAGCACGATGGCTTGCCCATCAAAGGCCTCCCTCAGTGCTCTCGCCATCGGACAGCTGCCAGTAGCAAAGAAACCATGTAGGAACAGTATCTTTTTCATGCTATTTATTCTTTGTCTTGTGGATTGTCAGATATGCCCTTTCTCTTGATTGGCCCAGAATGATTGCCACGGTTCAGCTTGATGCCATGCTTGTTCAGTATGCGGAACACAGAGCTTCGGCTTCTGAAACCGCTGGTTCTCCATACTTCATCAATGGGATGACCTGCAACATACAGGTTGATGACTGTCTTTTCTCTGTCGAGCTTCTGCATCTTTGCTGACGAGACGGGAGGTAGTGACACTATCATCTTCTCCTGTAAATTGACGACATGTTCCGCAGACTTACGCAGGGCAAGAACCTCTTCCGGCAAAGCCCCCATCATTTCCAATACATCGGACGGCCTTGTTTCGGGAAACAGCTCGTTCCTTGAATCAATCTGGTCATGGATGCTGACAATACGGATGACCTTGACTCGGCAAAATTCTAGAAATGTTGCCAGTTCCCGACTGCCACGCAAGGCATTGGAAAACTTGGATATGACAAGTTCATCGCCCCTTTGCAGGGCAACCATCAGTTGTTTCCAGAGCGGTCTGTTGCGTTCGTCCTCATCGTTTTCTTCTACGATGCGGACACAGCCGAAGTCGTTCATCCATTTGCGGTCTTCTTCCAGTTTGTCATACTGAGAGGTTGCCATTATGTAGCCCACTTTTGCCATATCAAAATATATTATTGACTGATAATTTGATAGTTATATGCCTATAGATAACAGAAAAGTCAAAACTTAATCTTAAATAGATATGATTCACATGCAAAGGTACTCAATAATAT
>NZ_NPJB01000013.1:0-5791 GCF_002251345.1 Prevotella sp. P4-119
AATTCATCGGCAACAACCTTACAAGCGCGATGCCTGCATTAACCATTGGACAGGAACAGAGACAGCACGCCATCGGCTACCTTACGGGACAGGTGGTGTACGCTACCGGCGGCGAGGCCCTCGGCACCGTCACCGTGTACGACCGCAAGGGGCAGGCGGTGAGATGTGTACGCAAGGGTCTCGGCGGACGTCTCGAGGATGTGGTCACGGCATACACGTTCACGGGTGCCGTTGACAGCACGGAGGTGCATGCCGGTGTCGGTTACGGGAGTGACTTCATGGCAAAGACCTCCTATACGTACCAATATGGCAAAAAGACAAAGATGAGCCTGTCCGTCAGACATGGTGCCTCCACACAGTCGCGTGAGACGGGATACGTCTATGACGCCATAGGCAGGCTGGAAAGGAAGGAAAGGCAACTGACCAGGACATCCAAGTCCATGTGCTCATATACATACGACGTTCACGGATGGCTCAAGAGCGTCAGCAGCGGAGGATTCCGCGAAGACCTGTACTATGCCGACGGTCTTGACAGCGCATGCTACAACGGAAACATAAGCACCGTGCGGTGGAAGGCAAGGAATGATAGCGAATACAAGGGCTACAACCTGAGGTACGACGGGTGCAACCGCCTGTACCTGGCGCTTTTCGGAACAGGCGACAACCTGACAGGCAACAGAAACTACTTCAACGAGCAGGCGGAGTACGACTGCAACGGAAACATCAAGAGGCTGCGACGTTGCGGGCTTCAGGACGCGATGCACGGAGGTTTCGGATTGGTTGACGACCTGCGGATGACATACGAGGGGAACCAGTTGGCAAGCGTGTTCGACAACGTATGGAGACTTCCGTACGCAGGGGCGACGGACTTCGACGGCGTGGCTGGGCAGGAGTATCCACTGACATACAACGGGGCAGGGTCGCTCACGAGCGACGCGAGCCGCAGGATAGCGAGGATAGACTATGATCTGAGGAACAATCCGATAAGGATACAGTTCACCGACGGAAACGTGACGAAATATGTCTATAGCGCAATGGGCGAGAAACTGCGCGTGGTGTATCAGACAGCCGTTCCGAACATCACCGTCGCCATAGGAAGCACAAGGGAGCTCATGCCGTCGGAGATACTATACACAGACTCCACGGACTATCTGCTTGGAGGTGCCTTGACGCTTAAGAACGGACGCATAGACATGTTCCAGTTTGACGAGGGATACTGCCAGGCCACACAATATAATGCCACGCAGGACAACTTCACCTTCCTGTACTATGACAAGGACCACCTGGGAAATGTACGTCAGGTGACGAAAGCGGTAGGCAGCAATGGGACAGTAGTACAGACGATGAACTACTACCCCTTTGGAGCCCAGTTCTGTGACGGCTCTGCCGCATCAGGTGACGTGCAGCCGTACAAGTACAACGGCAAGGAACTGGACAAGATGCACGGATTGAACACCTACGACTACGGAGCGCGGCAGTACAATCCAGTCACCGCACGTTGGGACAGGATGGACCCGTTGGCGGAGAAATACTATAGCGTTAGTCCGTATGTGTATTGTTTGGGGAATCCAGTAAAGTTTGTGGACGAAGATGGCTTGAAGCCTACGGAAGAGGAAGCGGCTCGAATCGCGCATCATGTATATGGCAAAGACAAAGTTGAACTCATTGGGGGGTGGAGAGTCTCTAATTTGCATATAGACGGAGTCACTTTAAGGGATGACCGTTCTGGTTTTAAGTCTGCTATATATGAACGTACAATTGACGGGGTCACAGAATATGTCTATGCTACTTCAGGAACAGATAGTGATAGTTATGAAGACTGGAAAAATAATTTCTTACAGGTATTTGGAGCCTCGGAGCAGTATAATATTTCAAAGGAAAACGCACGTGTTTTATCGGACAATATTAATCAAGAACTTACTTTCGTAGGTCATTCTTTGGGCGGAGGCATGGCGGCTACGAATGCCTACAAGACAGGTCGCAGTGCAATGACATTTAATGCCGCATGGGTAAGTCCCCTTACCATTGCACCATGGAACAGGAAAGGTGCAAAAATAGACGCATATGTTCATGTTCGGGATGAATTGAATATTTTCCAACAAACACACATGGGAGTGAGAGCTAATGGAAATATACATTGGCGCAATAAAAACCGTGCAATAATGGGGCACAGCATAAAGAATTTCTATCCCTCGGGAAAGGAAATGATAATGCAGAAGAGCAAAAATGCACAATCGCAATATACGTTGAATACTAACAATATTTTATTTGGCTTTTAATTATGAAACATAATGGATATTTTTGTGCAATATGTGTCTTGCTGGTATTGTTGTCGTCCGCGTGCATAGACAGGGAGGCGCCAGTAGATAAGAAAAAACTATTAGGAGATGATTTTAGGTTATTTCAAGGCACCATTGCATGGAATTTAGCCAAGGCTGTACAAGACGAAAATGCCGATGAAATAAGGCGGCAGGTTCAGGATAAGAATATACCTATTGATTATAAGGAAGATAGATGGAAGCAAACTCTATTAATGCTTGCCACCCATAATAATAAGAAAGAATCAGTAAAAGCATTATTGGAATTAGGTGCAAATCCTAATGTACCATGTGATACCATTAGATATAGAGGGGATAATTCGGTTATTATTGCTTCAAGATTTAGTCGTGTTTCCCCTGAAATACTAAAGATGTTGTTAGAATATGGTGGAGACCCCAATTCCGTAGAGCGCGGAGTGCAGCAAGACAATCTTGGCAACTGGATTCCCGCTCGCCATTTTGCGTTGTTCGAGGCAGTGGATTTGGATGGAGATTATGAAAAAGTAAGAATGCTTGTGGAGGCAGGTGCTGATGTTAACATGCAGACAGAAGATACAGGTGCAGGTGCAATGTATGTCGCACTAACATTTGACCGTATGGATGTCCTTCTTTATTTACTGGAACACGGAGCAGACTATAATAGGAAGTTTAAAAGAATGGATGTTATCAGTTCTAAAGACTCTGCATATTACAAGTCATTTTATGTTGACATTCTTTATATGTTGAGACTTAGGGCATATCCTCTTGACTCTAAAAAGCATAAGGAAAAGTTAAAAGTCATAGATTTTTTAAAGGAAAGAGGAATGGACTATTGGAAGTCACCTGTCTCAGATTGGGCTTTAACTGTTATAAAACGTGAAATATCTCCGAAGGATGAAAAGGAATTACAGGAATATCTCAAGCGGTATTGACAACTGCAACGTGACGAGGTTTGTCTATTCCGCCACGGGCGAGAAACTGCGAGTGGTGTATCAGACTGCCGTTCCGAACATCACCGTCGCCATAGGAAGCACAAGGGAGCTCATGCCGTCGGAGATACTATACACAGACTCCACGGACTATCTGCTTGGAGGTGCCTTGACGCTTAAGAACGGACGCATAGACATGTTCCAGTTTGACGAGGGCTACTGTCAGGCCACACAATATAATGCCACGCAGGACAACTTCACCTTCCTCTACTATGACAAGGACCACCTGGGCAATGTCCGTCAGGTGACGAAGGCGATAGGCAGCACGGGGACGGTGATGCAGACGATGAACTACTACCCCTTTGGAGCCCAGTTCTGTGACGGCTCCGCCAATAACAACGATGTGCAGCCATACAAATACAATGGTAAGGAACTGGATAAGATGCACGGACTGAACACCTACGACTACGGCGCACGGCAGTACAATCCCGTCACTGCACGTTGGGACAGGGTAGATCCGCTGGCGGAGAAGTACTATAATGTGAGTCCGTATGCGTATTGCCACAATAATCCGGTAATGTTGATGGATCCAGATGGGATGGATGATTATTACACTTCTGACGGAACATACTTAGGTACAAACTCTGCAGAATCGGATTATATATATAAGTGATGACTATCGCGAACTGAAAGATGGCAAATATGTTATCAATCTTAATACAAGAGTTGGTTTACCATCATCTGATATTTCGGCAGAAGCTTTATCAAAAATTTTCACACATATCGTTGGAAGAATGCCTGAAGTAGATTTAACCCAAATAGATTGTAATCAGATTAATGTTGTGAAATGGTCACGTGACGCATATAGCAACACTATACACGTTGATAGCCATTATGGTAATGTCATGGTGGTGATGATAAAACAAATGCGAGCACATTAGGCAACAATATAACAGCTTTTTGGGGAGACAACAAACAAATGTTTGAATCACGAAGTAATATTCAGAACATGTTAGGTGGAGAAGAATACACCTGCCATATAAAAAAACAATGGCATCACTACATGAAAGATAGTAGGAATCCTAACAAAACCGACAATATTAAAATATTTAATTATTTAATGAACCACCCAACATGGAATAAGACAACTGATACTTACAAACAAAGTTTGATAAGATACAAACAATTTTTTTTAGGAGAATAAAAGATGAAGAGATTAATAATTGTCACATTAGTACCCCTTTTGTTTGCGTGCAATGACAAATATGTCTTGCAGGCGAATTTATGCATGGTTGGTGATAATAAAGAGATAAGGAGAGACGAAATGGATAACGTTTTCAACATAAGATGTTTGTCCATTCACTATTTAGCCATAAACAAATCCAATGACTCCATATTTATACCAATAGGGTATCCATACGAGAAAACGGTTATTGCCAATATAGAGTCAAGGGATTTATTTTATCAGCCATATCAATTATATAGATGTAATAAGTTTAATGGTTCAGCACAGCAATATTTTGCACCGGGAGATAGTATTTCAATTACATTCCTTTTTGCCATATATCCTAAAAACAGTACTGATAGCGAATGGTTGCGGAATGTTTCAACCAAGGAGTTGATGTCAAAGATGGAGTTAAAATTGGTTAAGCCAACGAATGGGAAAAACATAGATAAAATTCCCAACATAATCTTTAATAATGACACTAACGATATATGCATAAATCCAGTAATAAGTGTGCAAGATTCAGATCAGAAGATGGATTATGAGTCGATTAAACATAATTAAAGTAAATTGAGACATGAGCACGGTGCGCATTGAAAATACTGATATTCAAATTTGTTTAGATTATGTCGTCCAAACGAACGATTCCGTTATCTCCATCAATAGTTACAACTACAGGAAGCCATGAGTATAAATAAAATACACATAACGCTGATAACGATGCTTGCGGTGCCGCCATGCTCGGTTCTGGCTCAGACTCCATCCCAGAACTACGTCAGGACCGTGACGATGCTCGACGCTTACGGGACGGATTCCATTCAGGCTGTGCAGTACTACAACGGCCTGGGCCGCCCCACGCTCTCTGTCGCCACGGCGGGAGGAAACGGCGAGACCGCCTGCACCCTGACGACCTACGACGGAGCGGGGCGCGAGAAACGCAGGTATCTCCCCGTGCCTGCAAGCGGACTCGACTATATCCCCGTGAGCGGGGTCACGTCCATGGGCTTGTTTTATCTTGACGACGGATTCTTCACCGAGAGCCACTACGACGCGCTCGACAGGGTGACAGCAGTCGACATCGCAGGAGACACATGGAGACAGGCGGGAAAGCAGGACAGGACGGAACACCTCGCAAACACCGCTTCCGACCAGGTGCTGCACTTCGAGGCTCCCGAGGACGGCTCGTACAGCCTCACGCTCCCCGAGAACACAGCCTTCGAGTACTATCCAGAGGGAACGCTGGCAAAAGCAGTGTCTTACGATGCCGACAACAGGAGCACAGCCGTATTCACCGACCTGCTCGGGAGGAAGATTATGGAGCGCACCGCAGCAGGAGATAC
>NZ_NPJB01000014.1:0-1358 GCF_002251345.1 Prevotella sp. P4-119
TCCGCTTTCTATGTTAAAATCCAAATATTTTGACCATTATTTTTAATTTATGCTGATATTTTATATTCTGGTGAGAAAATTTGGCGATTTCGGACCATAGCAGTGACCAAACGTATGAGTTTGTTCTTTACATTATTCAGTGCAACCTGCTTCTTCTTTCCACGTTCTACGAGTCGCATATAGTATCTTGCGATAACGGGATTGAAGTTGATGGCAGCCAGTGCAGCCTGCGTCAGCATGGACTTTATCTGGCGGTTCGCCATGTAGTGTACACGAGGATCAGAATGCACACTGGTACCCGAATCCTTGCCGAACGGGGCTATGCCATAGTAGCAGGCTATCTTGCGTGAGTCGTAATTGAAACGACGGAAGTTATCGGTGTATACCATCAGGCACACGGCGTTCTGCGTTCCTATGCCAGGCACCGAGGTCACGATGGTGAATACCTCGGTTAGCTCCTCGTCCGACTTAATAAGCTCGGCGATTCGCTTGTCTATCTTCTCGACTTCCTTGTTGAGTTCTGACACGATATGTCTTCCGCTCTGCGAGATCATGGTCTTGATAGGCGACTTCTCCATGGTGAGCTTCTTCTCGCCTCTACGCACCTGAAAACTGCATCTATGGTGTACCACCATTTGACGATACAGGAACAGCTCACGCAGTTGTGCAAGTGACTCGCTAAGTGGCTCGTACATAATGGCTCTGTCGTAATTTCTCATTGCGTATTCGGCAATCATTGAGGCGTCGGCACGGTCCGACTTCAATCGTCTAAGACCTGATGAATCCTTGATGCTCTTAGCATTCTCAAGCCACATGTCGTAGCCTTTGCCGTATAGGAAGTTGCATAGTCCCTTACTGTAATCGCCAGTGTTTTCTCCGCAGAAGAGCCACAAGGAAGGCTCGATGCCGCCGGAGTTCTGCTCCACCCACTTGATCAGTTGTTTGTAACCAGACACAGTTGTCTTGAATTCGTTGAACACTCTTGAGGCTGTTTCTGCAAGTCCGTCTGCAAAAATGATAGCCACATCAACTTTTTCTTTCGAAAAATCAACTCCAATAAATAAATTCTTCATATCTTTGTACGAGTTTAATTATGTAGAATTGGTCAATAGTTGTATGGACTAACACTCTAACAAGGCTCAGAGCCGATAACTTTCTATCTGGTCTTTGCAACTATGTCGATGAGGTCCGAAACGGATTATAGTCTTCAGACTAGTGAAATCCATGGTTTACCTCTTCGACAGACCGATTCTACCTTTTTACAACAAAGGTACGAAACTGTCTTTAGCAATCATAGTTTTACCTTGATTATTTAACATTTATGCGACTGCGTCGCATTCTTCTGCAAACTTAGAGTG
>NZ_NPJB01000015.1:0-56255 GCF_002251345.1 Prevotella sp. P4-119
CAAATAATTAACAAACGATTGCACAGTGTTAAGGCGCACAACTAATAAGTGTATTTTTACCACTATATAATTACACAATTTACATTTTAAGTGGTTTTCAACAGCTGCAAAAACATATCTTATAAATAATACTATTTTTCACACACGATATTTGGTCAGTTGGAAGATTATGCGTACTTTTGCGCTCAAAACCCAAACTATCATAAAATGAAGAAATATCTATTGATGACGTTGGCATCTGCACTGATTCTGTCAGCATGCGGACCCAAGAAGGCAAGCGACCCCTTAGCAGACTCAGGTCGTACACAGCGCACGGAGAATCTGCTGACCAATCTGATGGCGTATGGTGACAGTGGCGTCTATATGTTCGGACACCATGACGATACCGTCTATGGTATCGGATGGAAAGGGGACTCTGCCCGATCCGATATACATAGCGTATGCAACGATTATCCGGGGCTGTTGAGTTTCGACCTTGGACATATTGAACTGGGCGACTCGGTCAATCTCGACGGTGTTCCCTTTGATCGCATGCGCCAAGAAATCTTCACCCATTTCAACCGTGGTGGCGTAATTACATTATCGTGGCATCTGAACAATCCGCTCTCTGGTGGTACTGCATGGGTTGCCGACTCACTGAAGAACGTCGAAACCAAGACTGTGGCTTCGGTATTGGAAGGTGGACAGAAGCATGAGATGTTCTTAGGATGGATTGATAAAGTGGCAGACTTCCTCAACTCACTGGAAACACCATACGGCGTGAAAGTACCGGTTATCTTCCGCCCATGGCATGAGCATACCGGTTCATGGTTCTGGTGGGGACAGGAACATTGCACCGCTGCACAGTATAAAGCGTTGTGGAAAATGACCACCGACCGACTGAAAGACAAAGGAGTGGTAAATGCACTCTATGCTTATTCACCTGGCACAGAAATGGATGGCAATGAATCCAAATATCTGGAACGCTATCCTGGCGACGACATCATAGATGTCATGGGACTGGACTGTTACTGCTCCTCACCTGAGGCTGACACCGTAAAGATTGCCGGTTATGCTGCACAGTTGGATAAGAACCTTGCCACAGTATGTGCCGTTGCCAAGAAACACCACAAGGCTGCTGCTCTTACTGAAACCGGCTACGAGGGAATAAAGACTGCAGACTGGTGGACCAAAACATTACAACCGGTGCTCGACAAGCACCCCATCTGCTACGTACTGGTATGGCGCAATGCTTACGACAACCCACAGCATTACTTTGCTCCGTTCCCCGGTCAGATTTCCACTACCGATTTCGTGACGTTCGTCAACAACAAACATGTGCTGATGCGTAGCGATGTGAACAATATCTACTTTGTGAAAAAGAAAGAATAAGACAACATTTATGCCGAGCATACCTAAAACAAATACACTGAATTTGCTATAAATTCAGTGTATTTGCTTGTATGATCAGCACAATGGCTGAGTATAGTCAGTGTGTCTGCTCAGTAAGCGCGGTGGCTATACTGTTTCTGCTTGGTAGCCACATCTGCGAAGCCACCTGCTTGGCAGTTTGTCCGCTAAAACGCCCTTTTTTCTTGCTCTTAGCCTGCACGTCGGCCGTAGTACTCCATGCAAGTGCAAGTACTACGAGGATAAAGAGAATTCGTTTACTCATGTCATTTTTCGATTATTACAAATGCTATCAATACGGCCACTTTGCAGCAGCGACACCTTCGGTGACACCTGTCATCATATTGGTATTTAATACTTTGATGTTTGAACGATCGATAATACTCATGCCATTGCCACTATTTGTATCCCATGCATAAGGAATACAACCGTTGTTGATTGCATAACTTGTCACAGCAGCATACCAAGCCTTGATAGATGCATCATGGATAGGATCTTGTCCGATGGCGAAACGCTGGTCGGCTCCAAACTCTCCGATGATTACTGGAATGCCGTTGTCAACAAACGCAGTCTTCAGCTTCGCCATCTGGTTTTTGACATAGTTCTCAGTATAATTGCTGTTGGCATCGCGATTGGCATCCGAACCGGTATTGCCTTTACCCCAATAGTACCACATTTTTCCCCAACTCTCATCTTTGTTCATCATTGTGAACTGATAGGGATCATAGAAGTGAACTTCCATCATCAAACGACCGGTATGTTTGTCGTTCAACTTAGAATAATAGTTGTTCTTTACTGTCTTGTCGATATTGGTTTCTGGACCTTGAACCACCAATACGCGATATTCGTTATTACCGCCTGTGGCACGTACAGCATCGATAAAGGCCTGCTCATATTCAGCCAAACGGCTTGCCAACTTATCGTCAGCAATATTCTTGCCGTTGTCCTGATAGGCTCCGCCAACACCTGGCTCGTTGAGACCAGCAAAGATAACATGGTCGTCATAGTCTTTGAAAGCCTCTGCAATCTGTGTCCAGATCTTGGTAAGCTGTTGTTTCTTGAGTGCTACGGCAGCATTCGCTGTGAATCCGTCGTGCTCCAGCCAACCGCCATCCCAGTGCTGGTTGAGTACTACGTAGAGATCAGCATCAACACAATAGTTAACAATTTCCTTAACGCGTGCCATCCATTGTGGATCGATGGTGCAGTTGTTGGTATCGGTAATATGTCCCATCACCCATGCACAGGGGATGCGAACACTCTTGAAACCTTGCACCTTAATGAAATTGATGAGTTCCTTGGTAGTTTTAGTTTTCTGCCATGCTGTCTCTGTAGAAACTCCAACGCTCTTCCATGAATTAGTATTGCTGCCAGCCTCCATGGTATTGCCGAGATTCCATCCGGGATACATCAACTTTGCCACTTGCTTGGCATCATATTTGATATTGCCAGAAGGATCGGGATTAGAATCAGGCTTAGTCTCACCCTTCTCCTGTGTAACACTTACGGTTTTGCTCTCTGCACCGGCTTTTACGGTAATTGTAGCAGTACGCTGTTCGGTAGTGGTATTGGCTTCAACAGTTACATTGATAGGAGTGACCTTCAGCGTAGGAGTTTTCTCACCAATAGTCACCACACACCATGCAGCATCACTTGAAGCTGTAACATTCTGACCGGCACGTGCACTAATAGACTTCTGACCGCCATCTTTAGTAAACGACAGTGAGGTTGGGGTTACGGTTAATCCCTCTACGGCAGGGCCATCATCCGGATCATCATCGCCACAAGCAACAAAGGCCACCGAACCCAACAGGCACATTCCGACCTTCATCAGATAATTTGTAAGTTTTTTCATAGTTTTATATCCCAATCGTTAGGTATTTTTAGTGTTGCACTAATTACTTATTTTCCGCGAGACAACCAAGCATCACCTTGTCTTTTTTTAAGGCTATTGGGGCATGATTATCAAGGTTTAGAGGTGGAGAAGTCCCATCCTTAAGGTTTGTTTTTTACCTTAGCCATACGATCCACTTGTTCCTTGACCACTTGCAAGGTAGTGGTATCGCCGGCAAAGACTGAGTTGAGGCCTTGTGCCTCTTGTGCAGGATCGTTGGTGTAGGGATCGCCCACCACCCATTGTTCGTGTAGCGGTTTGGCAAATCCTCCCCATCCCCAGAAGTTGCATCCTGCAAATTTTCCGCCGCTCTCGGCATTATCTGCCACAAGCGAGAACACATATTTATAATAGCCATCGCGTCCCTTAGTTGGGGTGCCGAGGTCATATTTCATACCATCGCGGGGATAGCCAAACTCTTCCATAACAAGCGGTTTGCCCAACTTATCGCAGATGGCGAGATGCTTGTCTATATACTCTTTGGTATTCTGACATGCTCGGTCGAGGTTTTCGATGAGTGAGTCGGGCTTTGCCCATCCCCAGTTATAAGGCCATAGGTGCACGTTGCAATAGTCTATATTCTTATCAGCACAAATGCGCTCATAGCAGTCATAGTCGTTTTCGCATCCCCATGAGCCTTCGCTACCTATACTGATCAGGTGGTTTTTATCTATAGAACGGATCAGTGCAGAAGCCTCAGCAAGCCACTTCTCAAAGGCAGGCAGTTGTTCTTTAGCAAAGGCGCGAGGCTCATTGCCTATCTGCCACGACATGATAGCAGGATCTTCTGTATATTTTTTACCTGTATAACGGTTGGTGCGTCCGAGGATAAAGCGCACGTAATCGTAGAAGAGTTCGTGGGCTTTGGTATTGCTGGCATACTGTGCCACAAAATTCATATAAGCTGGATATCCTTCTTCGTTAGGACGTGGAGCTTTTCCTGCACCGGCATGTTGCAGATAGAAGCTATATCCCCCACTCCATTCCCATGAATTGTTCAGATAGAGCACAGCTACCATATCGCGCTTACCCATCTCCATCAACAGATAGTCGAGGCCTGCAAGAATTGTATCGTTATAAACGCCAGGTGCTTCCTGCAGTGTTGGTTCCACCTTGGTCGTCACACCACGCTCACCATCGCTACCTACGAGGATGCGAAGATTGTCGATACCCATGCGTTTCATCTCGTCGAGTTCCTTGACGAGACGGTCGCGGTCACCTCCTTGTCCTTCGCTACCGAGGATAGCACCATACCAGAAGTTGGTTCCTACGTAATAGTATGGTTTACCATTACGCATGAAGTGTCCGTTTTCAACGCTAATATACTGTGATTCTTGCGCTTGCTGTTTGCAGGCACATAATGCAATAGCCATTACAAAAAGGGATAATAGTTTTCTCATTACGAAGTTATTGGTTTCAGCGAATGCAAAGATAGGAATTATTTTTGAAACCCACAAATATATTTTGTGATATTTATCATATTTTTAACATCTCACACAACAAATCACCATTATTTCTTTGCGTGCTATAACATTTTGTTATCTAGCGTTATAAATGCACCTTAAAATCGTCTATGATATAGATTGGTATTCAACAAAGGTGGGGAATAGAGCCCGTCATGGCCCCAGCCCCACCTCTTTTATTTCAGAGAAACGCTATGCGTATGATTATTTGGCTGCGTTGACTATAGCGTCAGCCACTTCTTCCATGCTCCATTTGAAGCTTGATTCCTTACGATCGTTTCCATCCACAATGCCCATCCAGTAGAAGGCTGCTGCATTATACTGTTTGCAAAGGGTAGTCATGTCCGAAGCTTGCTTGCCGGCTTCGAGTTTTTCCTCATGGGTAGAGTTCTTGTTGATGGTGACTTCTCCCTTACCGTTTGAACCATATTCACCTATTACTACAGGATAACCTTGGTCCATGATATACTTCTTGAGTAGTGCAAACATGTTGGTGATTTCTCTCGTACACTCGGCAGTCCAGTGTTTATTATAGGTATTCACCCAATCATAAGGAGCATAGGTATGTACCTCAACGGCGAGGTGGCTCTGATTACCGCAGGGATCGGTGGGTATTACGAGTTTCTGCAGATTCTTCTCAGTGGGTGATGCAGCATAAGTAGTCACAATGAGGTTGCGATATTTATTTTTGCCACCAGTAGAGCGTACCGCATCTACAAAGTCTTGCGCATACTTGTTGATATAGTCGAGGTTGGCCTCATTGTTTGGTGTGTTCCATTGGGCAGAGCCATCACTTCCTGTCAACAACTCGTTGTATCCTTCAAAAACGAGTTTTTCACTATAGTTTTTGAAATGGTCGGCAATCTGTTGCCAGAGATACTTAAACTTAGCATTAGACGCTGCATAGGTAGTGCCATCGGCTTTCAACCATGCGGTTTTGTCTGCTCCAGTATCGTGGTGCACGTTGAGAATACAATACATATCGTTATCCAACACATAGTTGACCACTTCTGCCACACGGTTCATCCATGCCTCATCCACATTGCCTGCACTATCCATGTGATCTTTCCAAGTCACAGGAACGCGGATTGCGGTAAAGCCTTTTTCCTTCATCTTCTTCATCAGGAAAGCCTCGGTCTTGGGTTGTCCCCAACAGGTTTCTTGATTCAAACCTGTTGAACCTGTAGCCCATGCATCGAGTGTATTGCCAAGATTCCATCCGGCTATCATATTCTTCACAGCAACCGAAGCCGACTCATATTCGTCGTTGCCAAGGTCAGGCTTTTTAAACATGGTAAAGCTGAAAGATACTGGCTCAGATGGTTTCGCACCATTATTAGATACTACATAACCTTGAGGAATGGTCACACCAATGGTTGCACCTTCTTCCTGACAGTTCAAATCGAATTCGAGTGTTGCCACAGAGAATTTCAAATTTGCAGGAGTGGATGTAGTTCCGGTAATCTTGATGTCATCGACTCCTGTTACGCGCTTTGACGGTGTGCTATAAACAACCTTCACATGAACATTACCCAGAGCGACATCTTTCGTTCCATCTGCGGGAGTTACTGAGATTGCTTTAGGAGCTGTTCCCGTAGGTGTAGGGGCTTCGGAATCGTCACCGCCACAAGCTACGACAGAGAGTATGATTCCAAAAAATGCCAAGAGGCACAATACTTTTTTCATAATAATATGTTTTTTGTTTGTGAATAATCGGGTGTAAGTCTTTCGCTATTTCATTTAGCGCCTGCAAATATACTCATTTTTGCGTCAACTGCCAAGCTTTTCCTATTTAAAATATATTAAGGCGAAAGAACTCTGATGCTAATAATAGTATCGGCACAGCAGAGCATCTACCTATACGCATATAGTTTTCAATGTAATGTATTTTTTCACAGAGTAACAATTATTTCTTCTCGCGCACACGTGCACGCGACATTTTATTTTTGCTACCATCGACCACAACATGTTTCTTAAGCACTGTGACTCATCTACTTATATAATTCTTGATAAAAATTTATGACCACCAATCGACCACCAATCTGCCCATTTTTGGAAGATTCGACCATTATGTGCCTTCAAGATGGTAGAAAAACGAAATGTTGAGCATTTCTCTTTTCGGTAGTAATCTGTAAACTGATTTCACACAAAATGAATACGCTTATAGCTGACTGACTATTTTGCCAGATTGTTTTCCTACATTGCAATACCTTTGTCAAACGTTAGTTCATACCTTTGCCAAACGTTAGATCATACCTTTGCCAAACGTTGAAAAACACTTGTGTCAAACGTTGAATAACACTTGTGTCAACGTTGGATAACACTTTTACCAAACGTTGGATAACACTTTTACCAAACGTTGGATAACACTTTTACCAAACGTTGGATAACACTTTTATCAAACGTTGGATAATATTTTTATCAGACATTAGAAAAGAGCTGAAAATACTATGCAGGCTGGGACTATCGCCCATCTACACATAAACCAATGCACATAAGCGGATGATTATATCTTTAGACAACGATGTTCGATGGGTGTTCGACAATTCGGCATTTCAGCCTTCAAACACAGACATAACCAACTGTTTGATTGGATGTTACGCAAACAAGATGTTCGATGTTCGATAAAAATCTAAAAACTGAAAATTATGTATGCGGCAACGGCAGACATCAGAAGTTTTCTGCCTGATGATAAGCAATCAATCCCTCCAACGGACTTTTCAAAACTGTGCCAACACAGTAACCTTCAGCCTCAGCAGCCACTTCCAACTCGCTACGATAGTAGAAAGCCATACTTCCAACAAATCCGACAGGCAAATCTTGTCGTTGATACGCTGTCAGATTACGACGAAAGAACTGCCTGAAATTATCAATCACCATGCTGCGTACACCATCTCTATCAAGGTTTCGATGAATAAATGGTGACAATGATGCCAACCATCGATTGGCTAAAGGTTGGCGATAGACACGATCGATAACATCAGCCATCGTCAACTGATACTCAGAAAGAAACGCTTCGCGCAAGGCGGATTGAGCAGACTCCTTAAATATAAGGTTGAGAAACTGCCGACCGAGCACTGCCCCACTACCCTCATCACCAAGAATATAGCCCAACGGCGGAGTGTTCATCACAATATTTTGTCCATCGTACAAACCAGAATTGGCTCCTGTACCAAGGATACAGGCAATACCTTCTGCACGACCACATACCGCACGTGCTGCCCCCAGCAAATCGCCTTCTGCCTGCACATCGGCATGTAAAAATGCCGACATAAGCAGTTGACGCATCATCGGTTGCAATTCGGGACGCAAACCGCTACCATAGAAAGCCACTTGCCCAACCGTAGCCTCTGCCGGAAGCGACGGAAGAAGCTCCTCACGCAACACGCGATCTATGACTTCAGCAGACTGATGAAAAGGATTGATACCTTGCGTCTGACATTGGCAGACAAGGGTTTCGCCAGCCAGCAGTGCCCAGTCGGTTTTGGTACTGCCACTGTCGGCAATGAGTTGGCAATGTGAATATGAGGTGGTCATCGGCATAGTTCTTATATTTCCTTGCAAAGGTACAAAACTTTTGTGATAATCATACGAAACAAAGAAATAATGAAGTTAAAAAGGAAAAATAAACCACTATCCGGAAGGATCTCATAGGATGTTTACGAATTTTTGTAGGCAGAATAGCGTTAAACTTCTTCATTCGCTTTATCGTCTCAACTTTTCTTTGTAACTTTGCGCCAATAATTACCCAATACAGAACCATCCAATTGAATATGAAAAGAATACTGACGGTGCTCATCGCACTGACCATCACGCTCGCCAGCCATGCTGTGCTGAAAGAGAAAGACCTTCCACAGACCCTACATATCCTGCGATCAGAGCTCACTGACTTTCATCGTGAGCTGACAGAACGGTTGGAGTTGAGCAAAACGCAAAACAAGAAAGTGCGCGACCAACTATTTGCAACCATGGAGCGGTCAAACCAAAATGCACTGATGCTCTACTCGCAAAAACAGGATTATGTATTTGACTTGACCTATGCTTGCCATGAAGCCACCGAACAGTATCATGAGTTTAGGCAGCAACAGTTGCCTTTTAACACGTGGATAAACAAGCTTAATAGCAACATAGCACGCTACGATTCACTCATCGTGTCACTTCGATCTATGCCTGTAATGATGCTCGACGACCATGCAAAAACCGACCGAAGCGTGTGTCTCACCCTCGCCACCAACATTCGCAACAATTTGGAAGAAAGTCGTGGAACAATGAAAGAATACATCACCTTCTACGACATGACGGAGAAGCGGCTCGCCTATCTCAACGACTATGCACAGAAACGATACAACGACATACAAACCAGCATCTTCCGCAATGGTGGAGACAGCTATATTTCCATTCTTGCCAATTGGCCGCAACAATGGACTACCACCATGCAGACGGTCACAAAGAAATACCAACCCAATGCCAAATCGCAATGGGATAGCCGATGGATTGTGGGACTGCTTGTTTCTATCCTCATCTATGCCATCATCGCTACACTACTCAACTACATTGTCATCCACTACGTAGTGCCGAAGCGATTCCGCACCAAGGAGTTTCTAAAAAAACAAGCCTGTATCACCATGGCCACCACCACGGTGACTTTCGGCCTCATTCTCGCCATCATGCTAACTGTATCACAGCAGCATTTCTTCATCATGGCATGCGGACTGTTGGTCAATTTTGCATGGTTGATGGGTGCCATCCTTATCTCACTCTTGCTACGTGTCAATGGCAGTCAGATTAAGAGCGCCTTCCGCATCTATACACCACTTTTAGCTGTAAGTTTCCTGGTCATCGTATTCCGTATCATTCTGATACCTAACGAGCTCGTCAATCTGATATTCCCACCCATCCTCGTGCTCTGCGCCCTGTGGCAATGGAGCGTGATCAGACGCCACAACAAGAACATTCCAAAATCGGACATGTTCTACGCCTATATCACACAAGCGGTATTTATCACATCTGTGGTATGCTCATGGATAGGCTACACCCTATTTGCCGTGCAATTACTCATCTGGTGGACGATGCAGCTCACATGTATCCTCACCATCACCTGTGCGTTGCAATACCTTAAAATTTATGGTATCAAGCACCACTACGAAGAGATGCCCATCTCCAAAACATGGGCTTACAACCTACTCTATCAGGTCTTACTGCCTGTGCTGGGGGTAATATCGGTCATGATCAGTTTCTATTGGGCTGCAGATGTATTCAACCTGACAGACCTATGCTGGAAGATATTCTATGCCAAGTTTGTTGACCTCAGCAATCTGAAACTCAGCATAGTATCGCTGGCATTTGTCATCAGTCTGTGGTTCCTATTCTCGTACATTTGTACTACTGTACTGCAGTTTCTACGCATGCATTACCGCAGTTCTGACCCATCGACAGCAGCAAGCCGAGAAGTAATGGGAAAGAATGTAACACAGGTTTTGGTATGGGGCGCATGGTTCCTCATCACGATGAGCGTACTCGGTGTGTCGCTCGAATGGCTGATGGTAGTGACAGGCGGACTGTCAACGGGTATCGGATTTGCATCGAAAGACATCATCGAAAATATCTACTACGGTATTTCTCTCATGACAGGACGCATCAAAGTAGGCGATTGGATTGAAGTGGATGGAACCATGGGAAAAGTGACTACCATCAACTATACATCGACCATTGTAGAGTCAGTATATGGTGAGGTGATTACCTTCCAAAACTCACAGTTGTTCTCAAAAAACTATAAAAATCTGACTCGCAACCATGGGTATATACTGACAACTATACACTATGGGGTGGCATACGGAAGTAACTTGCAACAAGTGATGGAACTGGTTGACACGGCTGTCAACAATATGCACCACCAATGGACTGACCCTACCAAGACAGCCAAATCGGTTGTGGGCGAACTGGCTGACTCAAGTATCAACCTCAAAATATTCGTATGGTCGGAAGCTACCAAGCGTTCACATGTGACAAGCGATGTGCTCAAAACCATCTACGACACGCTCAATGCCAACGGCATCGAGATTCCATTTCCACAACAAGATATACATCTGCACAACAACTAATACTCATACAGGATACAGTTCGCCCGGCAGTTCCGATGGAATTGCCGGGCGAATGATTATTGTAACGTATTAACTGTCGCTATACTTTAAAAATTGTAGTAGAGACCGAAAGTCAGATTGTTGCCGTCAAGAGCTACACCATAAGTGTTAGTAGCTTTGGCACCATCGTAATCATCCTTTGAATTCTGATAACCCAACCAACCGAAATGGGTAACAAAGCTCAGTTTATCGTTCAGATTAACTGCTACTCCGGGACGTACACCAAGACCGAAAGTATTGTTCTTCACGCTACCATTATCAGAGTGGATGTAGTCGAGACCAGCATCAACAAAAACGTCAACACACTTAAATTTCAGAGCGGTATAGCGCAAATAAGGGCTGATACGAAACTGCTTGTCCTTCTGAGAAACAGTAACTGTAGATCCTGCTACTGTCTTTTCAACAGACACTTCATCCTGAGCATAGCCAAGAACGATACCTACGGCAATGTTATCCTCAAGTTTGAAACCAAGTTCCGGCAGAATTTGGAAGTTGTTCTTGGTTGTTCCATCGTGTGAACTACCAATAAATCCAACACTACCACCCACATAAACCTGGGCACTTGCCACTGTAGCCACTACAAGAGCTACGAGAGTCATGAAACACTTTTTCATTATTTTGTTGTTTTGAAGTTTAACAATTGAAGGATGGAAAAACCAACCTCCGAGAATAAAATCTGTTGCAAATATAGGGATTCTCACTATAAAAATAGCATATTTTGCTTTTTTTCGAGTGTGGCAATCATTTTGTTGACACAAAATAAGATTATCCGCGTTTTTTTGCTTAACTTTGCCACGTAATATAAATATAAAATAATTTGCTTAACTTTGCGTCTTAAAACATACAGGACAACATGAAAGCAACATTCATTGCAGGGCCTTGCGTTATCGAGTCAGCCGAACTACTCGATACTGTGGCTAAAAAACTGGTGGACATCAACAACCGATTGGGCACCGACATTATTTTCAAAGCTTCGTTCGACAAAGCGAACCGCACATCGATCCACTCTTTCCGTGGACCGGGTATTGACCGTGGACTGCAGATGCTGGCAGATGTAAAAACCAAATATGGCCTACGCCTACTTACCGATATACACGAAGCATGGCAAGCCAAACCGACAGGCGAAGTGGTAGATATAATACAGATACCGGCATTCCTCTGTAGGCAAACAGACCTTCTCGTAGCAGCTGCACAGACCGGGCGTATCGTCAATATCAAAAAAGCGCAGTTCCTAAGCGGACAGGACATGCGCTATCCCGTAGAGAAAGCACGCGAGGCCGGGGCTACAGACGTATGGCTCACAGAGCGTGGCAACATGATGGGATACAATAATCTGGTAGTGGATTTCAGAAACATACCCGACATGCTGGAGATCGTTCCCAACGTCATCATGGACTGCACACATAGCGTACAACGCCCAGGCGGTGCAAACGGAAAAACCGGCGGTGACAGACGTTTCGTACCACAGATGGCTATGGCGGCAAAAGCCTTCGGAGCCACAGGATGGTTCTTTGAAGTACATCCAGACCCAGACAACGGACTGAGCGATGCCGCCAATATGCTGGAACTAGACCGTCTGGAAGAACTGATAACAAAACTTCTGAAAAACGACTAACAACAACCAAACGAGCAATGACAACAAGAGAATACGCCATACAATGTATTAAAGACGAGGCACAGGCTGTGCTCGACATGATACCACAACTGGATGACAACTTCGACAAAGCCGTAGAACTCATCTACGACTGCCATGGAAAAGTGATTGTCACCGGTGTTGGCAAAAGCGGACACATCGGTGCAAAGATTGCTGCCACACTGGCATCTACAGGCACACCGTCGTTTTTCATCAATCCACTCGATGTATATCATGGCGACCTTGGCGTCATGTCGAAAGGCGATGTGGTACTCGCCATTTCCAATTCAGGACAGACCGACGAACTGCTACGCTTCATACCAATGGTACTCCACATGGAGATTCCTATCATAGGAATGAGCGGTAACCCAACGTCATTACTTGCAAAATACTCCACCTGTCACCTCAATGTTGCAGTAAAAAAAGAGGCTTGTCCACTCAATCTCGCACCAACCAGCAGCACAACGGCAACACTTGTTATGGGCGATGCACTGGCTGTGGCACTGATGGAAAAACGCCATTTCCGACCACAAGACTTTGCACAATTCCATCCCGGTGGCGAACTCGGCAAACGATTACTGACCACTGCACAAGATGTGATGATTACCGAAAAACTCCCTATCCTATCACCCGATATGCATTTGGGCGATGCCATTATACTGGTAAGCAAAGGTAAACTCGGACTGGGAATAGCTATCGTAGATGGACAAATTGCCGGACTTATCACCGATGGTGACATTCGACGCGCCATGGAAAGATGGCAGGCCGAATTCTTCGACCGCACTGTGGCAGACATCATGACACGTACGCCAAAGAAGGTTTCGCCACAAACCAAAATCTCTGAAGTACAGAAAATAATGAATCAAAACAAAATACATAACGTGCTCGTGGTCAATGAACAAAACCAACTCTTGGGAGTCGTTGACCGATATGCTTGCGTATTGTAATAACAGATACTGACAATGAAAGTACTGAAAAAACTATTAATCATCCTCATGCTGGCCATGCCAATCGCAGCAGCCGGCATCTATTTGTTTAAAACGCTTGACGTGCGCAACGGACTGACCAGTAGTCAGATTAACTGCATACTTAAAGACTCAAGAGGATATGTATGGATGGGAACACCTGCGGGGCTATACCGCTACGATGGCTATACCTTTAAGAGTTTTCAGAGCAACTCACAGGATGGTTCATCACTACCCGACAGCTATATCATCAGTCTGCAGGAAGCATTGGACGGTAACATCTGGGTGCAAACCCTCACTGGATTCTGCGTCTATCACCCACAAACAGAAACATTCGAACGAGATATGAAACAGGTTTATACCGCTATGGGCATTGAAGGACAACCCACCGTGGTATATTTCGATAGACACAAAAACCTGTGGGCAGCCATTCCAAACAAAGGTGTGGTAGCCTATAACATGCAACAACAATTGCTCTATGAATTTGGTTATACCAACGACGCACACGGCGTGCCACAGGGAACTATATGTTCAATCGGTGAATGTCGAGATGGCGCAGTCATCGTGTACAACGATGGACGATTGGTTTGCTGCGACGTAATGCACCAACAGCATACCGTATGGCAGACTGACTTTATTGCTCAACAACATCTGCGCCATACCTCTTCACTCAAAGTCTTTGCTGACAAAAACGATGTGATATGGCTCTACGGACAAGGCACACTGATGCGCTACAATAAAACCTCTAACACTTGGGATACTACCATAGGCAATCAACTGGGACTCACTGGTGTATCGGTGGATCACAGCGTCAATGGCATAGTGGGCGACAAAGCTGGAAATATATGGATAGGTACAGACCGTATGGGACTCATCAGAACAAATACTGAGGCACAAATCATGGAACCTGTACGTCCCACCAACGGTATCGATGCACGCACACAACAGGAAACTATCGGCATACAAAGCCTATACGTAGATGATACAGACCTGCTATGGGTGGGAACAGAGAAATCGGGTGTAGCATTCTACGGCGACAACATCTATAAATTCCAAAGCAATTTCAATGGCGATATCACTGCCATCGCACAGGACAACAGCGGTCGCATATGGTTTGGTACAAGTGACCATGGTGTAATAGGCTACGAGGGACCTCTTGCCAGCCAGAAGGTTTCGTGCATGACAACAACCTCTGACGGAAGCCTTTGGGTGGGTTCACGACAGAACGGACTGACTCGCATCAAAGATGGATATGCTAAGATCTTCTCTGTTGCCCGTGATAGTGCAAAGACGCTGATCGATGACCATGTCAATGCACTAACCAGCGATAAGTTCGGCAACGTATGGATTGCAACCAACGGTGGACTGCAGGTGTTCAACCCACAGATGAATACCTTCTCCTCATATACACGTGAAAATGGTATGCTCAACACCAACAATGTGACCTGTCTGTTCTACGGGAAAAACAACACAATGCTGGCAGGAACAGCAGAAGGTCTTATCGTATTGAACCTCTCTACACGTGACAAAACCGTGCTGACAGGAAACAAATCAAATCTAAAAACGTTTACCAACAACTATATCACACAGGTTTACGAAGACTCAAGAGGATTGATATGGGTTGGAACACGCGAAGGTTTGAATATTCTGAACTTGGAAAACGACACGCTCAACTATCTCACAGAGAAGAACGGACTCTGCAACAACTCTATATGCGGTATTACAGAAGATAAAAACCACAACCTATGGGTGACCACAAGCAATGGTATTAGCCGAATCGTAGTGCAGCGTAACCATGAAAATGGTACATTCAACTATGGTCTCTACAACTACAATACCAGCGACGGACTGCAAAGCAATGAGTTTAATATGGGTGCCATACTCACTAAAGCAGACGGAAATGTGCTCTTCGGAGGTCTCTATGGAGTGAACTGGGCAAGACAATCGGGCAAGAACGACCAGGAACGTTTACCAAAAGTGATGCTCACACAGCTCTTTGTAGGAGAAGAGGAAATACAGATAGGTCATGAATACGATGGACATGTGATTCTCGTACAAGCTCTCAACGAGAGCGGGCGCATTGAACTGAAGAATGGTCAAAACAACTTCACCATCAAATTCGCTGCAGGTAACTACAACCAAGGCGAGCGCCTGCAGTTCATGTACTGGATGGAAGGACGCGACAACTACTGGCGCAACGGCGATGCACTGCTTCACGGTGTGAAATTCCGCAATCTCAGCAGTGGAACATACACCCTTCACGTTAAAGCAGTAAGCGCCAATGGTGCTGTCAGCAATAAAGAGCGTACCCTCGAAATTGTTATCGACCGCCCATGGTGGTTGTCATGGTGGATGCTCACCATCTACGTTGTCATCGCCATCATCATACTATGCACTTGGCGATATGGATTCAAGAAGATGAGAACACTGATGCTCCACAAACGCACCGTTATAGACGAACTGAAACGACAGCGTGAAGAAATAAAACTGGCAAGTGATGACCTACGTCAACCTATGGCCAGAATGACAACAATCATCGGAAATCTTTCTGAACAAGAACACTCTCTTGAAGGAAAAGAACAACTCAACTCTCTCCACTTCCAAATGCTACAGGTCATCACCCGTATCTCAGAAATGCAAACTACACTGGAGCATCCGGAAGAAAAAGCCGAGAACAAAACCCATGACAGACTGGAGTTGGGTGCAAGAGGTAGTCTCGATTTGTCGCAAGTAGAAGCTCCTGCACTGACGGCAGATATCAAGCCTATACGCATCGAAACTACCACTCAACAGGATATTCACGTGATGATAATCGATGATAACCACGAGTTTTTGTTGTTCCTCAAAGCCCATCTGCGCGAAATTTACCATCTACATCTCTATGATGATATTAAGAAAGCACGGGCTGAAGTGGAAGCATTGCACCCTGACCTCATCGTCTGCAAAGATGACATGAACTATATGACAGGTAGTATGCTCTGCAACCAGTTGAAGAGTAATCCACGTACCGAGCGCATCAAATTCGTACTATTGACAGATCAAGTGATGTCTCAGGAAGATATGAACAACAATAATATCACGCTCTCGGCTGACGATTATATTGCTAAACCGTTTAACGTACAAGAGGCTGTTTCACGTTTCAACGTACTACTCGGACTGGGTGCCGCTCTGGTAGATCACGATACTATCGAAGGCTATGAAACACGCCGACTGGAGAGTCAGAACTCCAGCATGACAACAGCTACGTTGACCAGCAAACCCAGTAGAAAGCCGATTGATGAAGAAGCTACAACTCCTGAGCCGTCAACAACTGACGAGCAAGAGCAGAAGCAAGAAGACAAATCCGTACAGAGCGGCAAGGAAATTGCACGTCAATACTATGGGGACGGTACTATCGGTGACTACTCTATGAGTAGCATCATGGACCAACAACTCATGAGAAATGTGGAACAATATGTACTGCAAAATATGAGTCGCGGACAAATCAGCGTAGAAGAGATGGCTTCGGCGATGGGTATGGGACGTGTACCTTTCTTCCATAAGATACGCAATATCACAACCAAGACACCTGCCGAACTGGTTCGCGAAATTCGACTGAAACATGCCTGCACACTGCTGGTCAATACCAACCTCAACCTCAATGAGCTGGCTATCAACATCGGATTCATGACTGCCGAAAACTTTATCAATATCTTCCAATCCAAGTATGGCATGACTCCACTGGAGTACCGCATGAAACACAGCAAGTAATAGTAACAAAACAATCCAGCAAACAGCAAGAAAACAAACATGTTACGACATAAGGTTCTAACCCTGTTTTTCCTACTATCACTATCAGCGAGTGCTCAAACGAGCGACTCGCTGATTGTTCGTACACTCAAAGCAAACGGAATACGCTTCTCCCACGACAATAGTGTAACACTACTCATGTCGGGACAGGAGAAATTCGATGATATGTTCAAAGCTATCCGACAAGCAAAAAGCAGCATCCACCTGGAGTATTTCAACTTCCGCAACGACAGTATCGCATCGTTACTCTTTGATATTCTCAGAGAGAAACGTCGCGAAGGTGTTGAAGTAAGAGCCATGTTCGATGGATTCGGCAACGACTCCAATAACCAGCCGCTACGCAAACGTCACCTTAAGAAATTGCGTGCCGACAGTATCAATATCGTAGAATACTCCCCTATCCGCTTCCCTTGGATTAACCATATCTTCGGTCGCGACCATCGAAAAATTGTAGTTATCGATGGTAAAGTGGCTTATACAGGTGGAATGAATGTGGCAGACTATTATATAAAAGGTACGAAACAAGTAGGGGAATGGCGCGATATGCACTGTAGAATAGAAGGCGATGCCGTCAACGAACTGCAAGCCATATTTATCAGAATATGGAACCGTACTACTGGCGAAAATGTACATGGCGCAAAATACTATCGTGGCGGTAAAGACACAAAATTTGTAGGACTCAAGCCCGATACGACAGCAACAGCAGGCCGAAAGACAGTAGCTATTATCAACCGTGAGCCCTATCGTACGCCAGCAATTATGCGTACCTTTTATATTAATGCCATCAATCAGGCACAAGATTCTATCAAGATTATCAATCCCTACTTCACACTCATTCCCAAAGTGACAAAAGCATTGACACGTGCTATCCGCAGAGGTGTAAAGGTTGAAATCATACAGTCAGCGAAAAGTGACATTCCCCTTACACCAGACTGTGCCTACTATCAGGCACATAAACTGATGAAGCGTGGTGCCACTGTATGGATGTATAAACCCGGTTTCCACCATTCTAAAATCATGATGGTTGACGGACGTTACTGCACGGTAGGTAGTACCAATCTCGATGCCAGAAGTTTGAAATGTGACTTTGAAGAGAATGCAGTCATCGTAGATCGTTGTACCACACGCGAACTTGATGAGATGTTTATACGCGATACAAAAAAGAGTTTCTTACTAACTCCAACAACATGGAAACAATTCCGTACCCCATGGCAGAGATTCGTTGGTAAGTTTGCCCATCTCTTAGCTCCACTACTCTAACTCCATTTCTATGCCACATAATACTGTCATATCCATTTGCAAAGCATTGGCCATCATACTGATGGTCATCGGACATGCCGACTGTCCCGATGCTTTAGGAGCGTTTCTTTATGAATTCCACATGCCACTGTTTTTTATAACAGCTGGCTATTTCTTCTCTGTGCGATACATCAACGACGAGGCGACCTTTGTCAAAAAACGCTTCAAAGGACTATATCTTCCTTTTGTCACATGGTCGGTATTCTTCCTTATCCTCCACAACACGATGTTTGACATCGGTATTCTCAATGAGCAATACGGCAACTGGACCGGTGGAGTGACCCATCCCTATAGTCCTCATCGCATACAACAAAACCTTTGGACTATCTTTACTGCTATGGGGGGATATGATGAGTTTCTGTGTGGAGCATTCTGGTTTTTCCGTGGTCTGCTTGTAGCAAGTATCGGTTTCTTGGTTTGCTATAAGATTTCAAATAGAATTATAGGTTGGACAGACAGCACGCTGCAACAGCATACAGCGGGCAATACAACTGACAATACTACATGGAGTTCAAGAATAAGGCTGGTAATCTGTAACCACCGAACAGTCATTACCACGCTCTTGGTATGCTTGATTGCATTACTGCTTGCAGGATGGAAAGCCTATGAAGGCCTTCGCATTATCACTTTGGTACAAGGAGGTTACAGAGAATTGATGGGTATGTTCTTCTTCGGATGCGGATTTCTGTTTCGCCAATGGGAAGGACATTATAAAGCCACATGGTGGTCAACACTTGTGTTTGGTGTTGTAGTATGGTTGTTTTCCCATTATCTCACTGCCAACATGAACTGGCGTTCCACCTACACACAGTTTTTATCACTTCCGATTCCAGCCTTTTGTGGTTTTCTTATGACCTATAATATCGCACGATGGCTTGACCGTCATCCTGGACGTATCCATCGTTTTCTTGTATATTGCGGTGACCACACCCTGCCCATCTTCGTATTCCATATCATCAGCTACAAGGTTGTAAGTCTATTGAAGATTGCCTACTATGATTTGGATTTCGCACAAATCGGTTGTCACATGGTAATCCACTACAATGCCAAGGAAGATTATTTCTGGATACTTTATGCCATAGCAGGAGTTGGCATCCCATTAGGATGGACCTGGTGTTACCATAAGTTGAAACCCGTATTAGACGGTTACATCAACCGATAACGGGTATATCCATAATCCCTATAATATAACACAATCAAAATAATCCAAAATGCTGTCAGGAGAAACGCTGACAACATTTGGGACGAATATACTTAGCTTATGAATATCTGTTGTTAGGAGAATACAAGGTCGAGCATAAACTGTATCTCCGTATGGTCAATACCTCTTTCGCCTAACATCTGTCGGTCGAAATAATCAACATCATAGATTTTCTTATCTATCAATGAAAGATGCTTTCTAAAACTATCGACAGCATCCTTTACCTTTCGTTGCAACCAAAGACAATAACCATGGTTCAGATAATCGTCTGCTTGCATCATCTCCATCTTTATCAGCCGTTGGTAGAAAGTATCAGCCTGTTGCTCCCGATGGTCACAAACCAGAGTCCATGCCAATATGCGCATCACGGCAGCATCATCGGGGTGTTCATAATTGAGGCGATAGAGTAGTTGAAGACTTTCTTCATATCGTTTCTGATATAACAGACACACGGACTTATTGAGCATATAGCCCATTTTCTCTGGGCATTGTGCAATCAGTCGATCGTAGAGTTGTTCTGCCTTCTCATAGTCGGCATTGCCAAACAACTGTCGGGCATAGCCTGCTTCAGCGCGTTCATTATCGGAATCACACTCATAAGCCTTCTCGTAGTCACCTATCCACAGATAATACTGCAATCCGCGATGACTTTCTGCATAACTGTCGAGCAATCTTCTGCTACTTTCCGCCATCTTGCGTCGGCGCAACAGTTGCACTACATCATCCTTAAGCGGCTCTATCTTTGTGTCTCTAAATACATCTCGATCCATAAAGAGACATTCACCCATTTCGTGGTCATCGGTTACATGAAATGGGTTGCGATATTCGCTACGATAGGAATAAAGGCGGAAAAAACGATAAAGGTCCATAAGATATGATCGGCGCAATCGTTCAGCAGTGGGCTTAATACCCTGGTTGAGCATATCCAGCGGAACATCTCCCTGGTCCATAGTTTTCAACACTTCGGCAGGCATTGCATGGACAAACTTCTCAAAGCCTAATGCCATCGAGTATTTGTCACTATTGCAAAACTCGCCATTTGCCACTATCTGTCGGAGGAATGGATGCTTATCGCATGCCGCTTTGAAGGATTGCAACTGCGGATGGTCTATAAAAAAAGGTACAAACCAATTGCTCATATCTCGGAAGAAATCGAAACGTTTCATCTGTGAGAAACCACCGAAGAATACATCCGAGCCTTGTTTCTGCATATCCACCATGCGTCCAAACGATTCTTCCATCTTCTGCATTTTATCATCAAACTCTTCCGGATGGATCATCTCTTCGATATCTTCCTCTTCAAGCGCCTCAGGTTTGATGTGTAGCGGTTTATTTTTCAGTATATCTGGAATTATTTCCTGTTGTATTTTTGTTGCGTCGCGCTCCGTACCCATACAATAGACCATCTGCATCTGCAGTTCGGTAAGTTCACGACATATGGTGTCTGACTGCAAGAGTTCTTCTATCATTTGGCGCTGTTCCGGATATACCTTATTCCACTGTTCGTCCATTCCCAGCACCCATCCTACAAGTGCTCTTTGCCGCACAGCCTCGTCGGTGCCATGGCGATAGACACGAATCATGGTTTTGAATTTTACAATATCAAACTGGATGAGCAACGATAGCGTAATTGCCGATACCAATATCTGCTGATCGTTTGTATCAACTGCAGGTGAGAGCAACAGTTCCTCTATATCTTGCCCCACCGAAGCTGGCCATGAATTGGTAGTCAACAAGAAGTTGAAAAGATTATTTATACGATTTTGGTGCTCCGCATAGAGTTGTCGGCTCTTCTGTTCTCTGACATGCGGCTGTTCGAGCGACAGCATGGCGGTATCTGCCACAAAGGATTCCAATTCTTGTCGCATTTGCCCAATAGAGAGTTTTGCTTTTTGGCTTCTCACCTCTGCGTGTATGGCTGCGAGATTTTGTGTATTGCTAATTTTATCATACAATGCGAGATTGGCATAAAGCACAAAGACACGTTGCAACAATTTCTGATAGATTTCCTTATAGACGGGCACATCCATATTGTCCTGCCAATCAGTGCACAGTTGACTATATTCGTCCTTAATGGCATCAAGTTTTTGGGCAGTATGCACCTGTGGCCACGCTGCCAGCAAATTCTCCATTTCTGCAATGGCCATACCTACACTTCCGTATCTAAGTGGTATGGCTACCCTTGCCAAATGGCTGCCCAGCAAAGAAGTTTTGTCGGTCATCGGCATTTTTATCGTTAATGTTTTTTCTTCCACCAATTCTCCGCACGTGCCACATCCTTGTCTCTGACACCAGCAGCATGGCGATATTTCATTTCTGGTAGAGAGTCAACTACCTGCTCGGTTGTCCTGCAGTATTTTACTATCAGCGGTTTATAGTGCTTCACACCATATTTATTGATAGAGTCACATGCTGCATTATAGGCTTTCATAAAGAGTTCAAGCTGACGATGGCGCTCTGGACGACGCATCTCCACTTCTCTGAAAGCAAGTACACCCATCCATGCATCTATCTTCCGCGTGTCAAGCAATACATTGTTTTTGCCAATCCTTGCTGCCGTAGCCTGCGGTTCGGTCATGAAAAAAGCATCGAGTTCATTGTTGCGAAGCATTTGCAAACGCACATCCACATCGTTGATTTGCACTCGGAAGAGCTTTTCCGACTTGATTTTAGTTGAATCAACCACATAGTCGCAAAGCCAGTCAGTAACAGAATAGCGCGTCATTGCCACCATTTTATCATCCAGCTGTTTGAGATGTTTGAGACGTGCATGACGATTGGCTACAAGTTGCCAATAGGCATTAGTAGCCGCCATATATCTCAATGCCGTACCTTGACGAGTCATACGGGTTGCTCTTATCAAATCGGTCATTACACCTTCCACTCTTCCACGCTCAATGGCTGTATCACAATCCATCTGCGCCATAAAGTATTTCAATCTGACACCGCCGTTCAGCGTATCATATAATTGGTGGTGTTGGGCTACAAAGAGAGGCAGACAGTCCATGGTGGGCATAACTGCAATCTTCAGCGCTGCCGAATCTTTGCGCATTGCTTCTACACGCTGTTTGCGTGTCAGTTTCTTCGTTTCCTCATACGATTGTCCACATGCTGCTACAAGCAGCACAAGAACCAAAGCGGGTATAATTGTTCTCATGTTAATCATTTGCATGCAAAAGTACGAATAAATTTTGTAACACCGAAAAAAAATCACTAACTTTGTGCCTATTATGGCAAAGGATAAGATAGCATACGTCTGCTCTAACTGCGGACAAGAATCGGCAAAGTGGATTGGCAAATGCCCATCATGTGGACAGTGGAACACATTCAAGGAAATCCGTGTGACTGACACGCGCCAACAGGCAGCGTCGGCTGCTGCGTCTGTAGGACATCAGTTGCGTAAAAGCAAAACACTGACCCTGCGCGACATCAGTGCAAAGGACGATCCTCGCATCGATCTGCACGATAACGAACTGAACCGTGTACTGGGTGGCGGTCTTGTACCAGGTAGCATTGTATTACTGGGTGGCGAACCGGGTATTGGCAAATCTACCTTATCCTTGCAGACCATGCTCCACCTGACCGATCGCCGTGTGCTCTATGTCAGTGGTGAAGAGAGTGCTCACCAGTTGAAAATGCGTGCTGAACGTATTCCACATGAAGAGAGCGACAATTTCCTGATACTATGCGAGAACTCCTTGGAGGCTATCTTTGAACATATTCGTGATGTACAACCCGAAGTGGTCATTATAGACTCCATACAGACTATTTCCACCGAAGATGTGGAGAGTTCTGCTGGTAGCATATCGCAAGTTCGCGAATGTGCCTCATCGCTACTCCGCTTTGCAAAGACCAGCGGTGTGCCTGTCATTCTTATTGGCCATATCACTAAAGAGGGCACACTGGCTGGACCGAAGATTCTCGAACACATTGTAGATACAGTGGTGCAGTTTGAGGGTGACCAACATTATATGTATCGCATTCTTCGCAGCATAAAAAATCGCTTTGGCAGCACCAGCGAACTGGGTATCTACGAGATGCAACAATCTGGTTTGCGCCAGGTGGCAAACCCTTCCGAACTGTTGCTCACCGAAGACCACGACGGTCTTTCGGGTGTTGCCATTTCATCCGCCATCGAGGGTGTTCGCCCATTTTTGGTTGAAACACAGGCTCTGGTTTCATCGGCTGCATACGGCACGCCACAGCGCTCTGCCACTGGTTTCGACCAGCGTCGTCTGAACATGCTATTGGCTGTTTTAGAGAAACGCGTAGGCTTTAAACTAATGCAAAAAGACGTTTTCCTGAATATCGCCGGTGGTCTTCGCGTCACCGACATGGCTATGGACCTATCAGTCATTGCCGCTGTACTGAGTAGCAATGTCGATACACCAATAGAAGAAGGTTGGTGTATGGCAGGCGAGGTAGGTCTTAGTGGCGAAGTGCGCCCAGTGGCTCGCATCGAACAACGCATTTCCGAGGCTGAAAAGTTGGGATTCCAACATATCATCATCCCCCGCTACAACCTCAGTGGACTGAATCAAAAGAAATTCCACATAGACCTTGTCCCGGTGCGCAAAGTAGAAGAGGCATTAAGAGCCTTGTTTGGATAATACAGAAATTTGAGTTTTAGAAAAATTTCGACCACACGGCCATACAAAAAGCATATTCACCTATATAGCAAACACTTACATTTTTGATCGAGTGGTCGAATATTTTAAAAAATCGAATTATTTGTATCTTCGCCTAATAGAATCACAATAGATTCAACAGTTGAATATCTCTATATCACTATCGCATGGACATTTCCACATCATATCAGTCATCATAAACGGTAGTATCCTCAATACCAGCCTCTGCTAATGCTTCGCGACGCTCCACACAAGTACCACATTTTCCACAATGGTGCTCAGTACCCTTATAGCAACTCCACGTTTCTGAATAATCTATGCCGAGTTCTTTTCCACGTCGGGCAATATCCGCTTTGGTCATGTTGGTATAAGGCGAACGCAGCCTTACGCCAACAAATGTTCCTGCCTTAGCAGCTGCATCGAAAGCCTCAACAAATTCTGGACGACAATCGGGATAGATAGTATGGTCACCGCCATGATTAGCCATCATGACATAAGCCAACGAGTGACTTTCTGCCACACCAACGGCAATGGAAAGCATGATACCGTTGCGAAACGGCACTACTGTCGATTTCATATTGTCATCATCATAATGACCTTCAGGAATAGCATCGGCACCTTCCAACAAAGAACTCTTGAAATACTTCCCCATAAAGTCGAGGGGAATGATTACATGGGGTATGCCCAAGCGTTTACAATGCAGTTGGGCAAACGGAATCTCCTTGCCGTTGTGGTTACTACCATAGTCAAATGAGATGGCAAGCGCTATGCGTTCGTGCTCATCATATAATAAGGTGACGCTATCCATACCGCCACTCAAAATCAATACTGAATCTTTCATTCCTTTATCTGTTTTACACAATTTGGGTGCAAAAATACAAAAAAAAATAGTACCTTTGCGCCGTTTTATTTTTTTTCACACAATGTACAAACCAAATTACAATCAGTGCAAGGCCATCCGCTTCCGTCATTTTTCACGGAAGGGATACGCTCTCTTTGCCTGTGTTGGACGTGTGGTTACCATCGGTATACTGAGCGTAGCGACCTTGCAATCTGCAAGTGCTGCTGAAGTTTCAGCAAAAGAATCCGATACTGCAACCACCGACTCTATCCCAACCACCAAAGAGGCTCAGCTCGACGATGTTGAGGTGACTGGCTCACGCGCTCCACTTGCCAACGGGCAAGCTGCGAGAATGGTTACTGTACTGAGTCGCGACGAAATTCAAGCGGCGCCAGTACAAAGTATTAACGACTTATTGAAGTATGCCGTCGGTGTCGATGTGCGTCAACGCGGACCTATTGGTGCGCAGACCGACATTGGTATTCGTGGCGGAACGCAGGAGCAAATTGCCATCCTGCTCAATGGTATCAACATCTGTGACCCACAGACTGGCCACAACGCATTCGATTTTCCTGTAGATATCAGCGAGATTGAGCGCATTGAAGTGCTTGAGGGTCCTGCCGGCCGTGTCTATGGCACGTCATCTCTGGCAGGTGCCATCAACATCGTGACAAAGCGCGAGAAACAATCGTGTGCCGATGTACATGCCGAAGGTGGTTCGTTTGGTTATCTCACCGCCGGTGGTCGTTTGGTGTTACGCCCCGATAATTCGCCACTCACTTCGAGTCTGTCGGCCAGCATGACACGTTCAGATGGCTATAGTCGCTCTAAAGCTGGAAGTCTGAATAGCGACTATCAAGGAGGAAAAGTGTTCTATCAAGGACGGTACGACAGCAATCTATTGAACCTCAACTGGCACGCAGGGTTGAGTTCCAAAGGTTTTGGCAGCAACACATTCTACAGCGCCAAGTTCGATAACCAGTATGAGCGTACCACCAAATTCTTCACTGCACTGCAAGGAGAAACACGTTGTGGCGCTCTCAATTTCCGTCCTTCGGTATATTGGAACCGTAGCCAAGACCGCTTCGAACTGATTCGCGGTTCGGAAGAAGCTGTGCCCTACAACTATCACAGAACCGATGTGTTCGGACTAAGTCTCAACAGCTGGTTTGATTCACCACTTGGTCGTACTGCTTTCGGTGCAGAATTCCGTAATGAAGACATCATCAGTGGTAATCTTGGCGAACCACTCAATACACCCATACACATCCACGGTACAGAGCGTGACTACAAATATGGACTCAATCGTTCAAACCTCAGTTTCCACTTAGAGCATAATATCTTGCTGCGACAATTCACGTTGTCAGCAGGATTCATTGCATTCAAAAACACTTGGAACGAAATGCCGTTCACACTGTATCCCGGTGTCGATGCCAGCGTGCGCTTGGGTGATCACTGGAAAATCTATGCCAGCTACAACTCATCGCTACGTATGCCTTCGTTCACCGAACTCTATTATAGTGTAGGCGGTCACAAGGCAGACAAGTATCTCAAACCCGAAGAACTGCGTGCCTTAGAAGGCGGCGTCAAGTTCTATTCTGCAGCACTTTTGGTTCAAGCCAGCATATATCACCACCACAGCCGTAACCTCATCGACTGGGTGCTTGACCCCACAGCCGAAGAACCAATATGGCAGAGTGTCAACTTCACCAAGGTCAACACCATCGGAACGGAAATTTCTGCTCGACTCGATTTGGAACATCTATTCCGTCTGCCACAGTCCTATCTGTCGGTAGCCTATAGCTACAACGACCAAGACAAGGCCGAAGAACATCAGTTGGAGAGCCAGTCAAAACTGGAATATCTGCGCCACAAACTGGTAGGAACACTTCAACTGACTCCTATTGACCATTGGAGTTTCCTTGTCAACTACAGAATGCAGAAACGTACAGGCACATATCTCACGGTAGATGGCGTCACCAAGCCCTACCATACCTACGACCTCGTTGATGCAAGACTGACTTGGAGTCAACCCACTTACAGCATCTATGCCCAAGCCAACAACATCTTTTCGCGTAACTATGTCGATTACGGCAATGTAGAGCAACCCAATGCATGGATTGTGGTAGGAGCACGTCTGCACATCAATCAATAAGAAACAACAAACATCCTTATAAAATATAGCAAAAAGGCGGAGTTGACTACATTTTGTCAACTCCGCCTTACATTATATCAGTAAATCGTCTAAAAAACTTAAAATTATCTATCGAAACAACCGCAATGTTTAATCTTTTTCGTAACTTTGCGTGCGATTAAATGGAAACATTAAATTCAACTAACAATATTATAAAGCATTATGAAAATCAAAGATTACAACTTTGCCGGTAAAAAGGCTATTGTCCGTGTAGATTTCAATGTACCCCTCAAAGAGGGTAAGATCACTGACGACACTCGTATTCGCGGTGCTGTTCCTACACTGAAGCTCATCCTCGACGAAGGTGGTGCACTCATCATCATGTCACACATGGGCAAACCCAAAGGAAAAGTAAAGCCCGAACTTTCACTGGGTCAGATTAAAGACGCCGTTGCTGCAGCACTCGGTGTACCCGAAGTAAAGTTTGCTCCCGACTGTGCAAAGGCTCAGGAGGCTGCTGCCGCACTGAAGCCCGGCGAAGTGCTCCTGCTCGAAAACCTGCGCTACTATCCTGAAGAGGAAGGCAAACCCGTAGGCATCGACAAGGAGGATCCCGCATACGAAGAGGCTAAGAAAGCTATGAAGGCCAGTCAGAAAGAATTTGCCAAGACTTTGGCATCATACGCTGACTGCTATGTTATGGACGCTTTCGGTACTGCACACCGCAAGCATGCCTCTACCGCTGTTATCGCTGACTATTTCGATGCCGACAACAAGATGCTTGGTCTGCTCATGGAGAAGGAAGTAGCTGCTGTAGATGCCGTTCTCGGCAACATCAAGCGCCCATTCGTAGCCATCATGGGTGGTTCAAAAGTATCTTCAAAAATCGGTATCATCGAGAATCTGCTCGGCAAAGCCGATAAGCTCATCCTCTGTGGTGGTATGACCTATACCTTCGCTAAGGCACATGGTGGCGAGATCGGTCAGTCTATCGTTGAGATGGATAAGCTCGATGTAGCGCTCAACGTAGAGAAGCTTGCTGCTGAGAAGGGTGTAGAGTTGGTAATGGCTCCAGATGCTGTTTGCTGCGACAACCTCGACTTTGCTACCATGACCATTAAGCCCAATTCTAAAATTGAGGTATATCCTTCAAATGCTATCCCTGCTGGTATGGAAGGTCTCGATGCAGGTCCAGAGGCACAGAAGAAATTTGCAGAGGCTATAAAGGGTGCTAAGACCATCCTGTGGAATGGTCCTGCTGGTGTATTCGAGTGCGATGAGTTCACCGCTGGTTCAAAAGCTATTGGTGATGCCATTGCTGCCGCTACAGCAGAAGGTGCATTCTCTCTCATTGGTGGAGGTGACTCTGTTGCATGCTGCACCAAGTTCGGTCTCACCGACAAGGTATCTTACATTTCTACTGGTGGTGGTGCATTGCTCGAAGCCATCGAGGGTAAGGTTCTTCCTGGTGTTGCAGCTATTCAGGGCGAGTAATCCGTCGAACAACATCATATCAAAATGGCTGGACTTTGGTTCAGCCATTTTCTTTTGTGTATTCATCAGATTCAATCTATACAATAAGTATTTTTACCATTATCGGATAATAACGAAGTAAATACTTGTTTACGTTATCTAACAAAGAAAAACAGCGGACTTACTCCCATTCAAGAGCAGTATCCGCTGATTAATTGTTCTTATAAAAAACTTATTATATCCGTTAGAATATTATTCTTCTTCCTTAGTTTCAGCCTCATGCTGTTGGATAAGCTGCTGCTGAACTTCGTTCGGAACAAGCTCATATGACGCAAACTTAGTGGTGAACGAAGCACGACCGCCAGTGATAGAACTGAGAGCTATAGAGTAGTTACTCAGCTCCTTCAAAGGAATCTTAGCAGAAAGTTTCTGATAACCAGCTTCGCTGTCCATACCCATAATAAGTGCACGACGGCCTTGCAGGTCACTCATGACATCACCCATATAGTCAGCTGGTACATATACCTCGAGGTCATAGATAGGCTCAAGAACTTTTGGTCCTGCCTCACGGAACGCAGCCGAGAAAGCATTGCGAGCTGCGAGCATAAATGAGAGTTCGTTAGAATCTACTGGGTGCATCTTTCCGTCATAGACAATAACACGTACATCACGAGCATAAGATCCTGTCAGCGGTCCACGCTCCATACGCTCCATTACTCCTTTGAGAATTGCAGGCATGAAACGAGCATCGATAGCACCACCTACTACAGAGTTGATGAATACGAGCTTACCGCCCCACTCCAAGTCAACAACTTCCTGGTTTTTGACGTTGATACGATATTCCTGACCGCCAAATTTGAATACTGTAGGAGCAGGCATACCGTCGGCATAAGGCTCTACGATCATGTGAACCTCACCAAACTGTCCGGCACCACCCGACTGTTTCTTATGACGATAGTCGGCACGTGCAGCCTTAGTAATAGTTTCACGATACGGAATCTTCGGTTCAATATACTCAATCTTGATCTTCTCGTTGTTTTCCATACGCCATTTCAGTGTACGTAGGTGGAATTCACCCTGTCCACGAACGATAATCTGACGCAATTCCTTTGACTGCTCAACCACCCATGTAGGATCTTCTTGACGCATCTTAGTCAGGGCAGCCATCATCTTTTCGGTTTCTGCCTCGTTAATGGCTTTAACTGCACGTGAATATTTAGGATTTGGATATTTGATAAAATCAAAACGATTGTCGGTATCCTTGTCGTTGAGTGTGTTACCAGTCTTCACGTCCTTCAGTTTGACGGTACAACCAATATCACCAGCGTGCATTTCATCAACAGCAATACGGTTGGCTCCTGCACAAGCATATATCTGAGCAATGCGCTCCTTCGAGCCACGATCAGCATTCTGCAAATCTGCACCAGCCTTAAGTGTTCCGCTCATTACCTTGAAATAAGACACCTCACCAATATGCGGTTCCATACCAGTCTTGAAGAAATAGATAGAAGTAGGACCTGCGGTATCTGGAGAAATTTCCTCACCACGTGTATTGTGCAGTTTAGGCATTTCGCTAACAAAAGGTACTACATTGCCCAAGAATTCCATCAAGCGGCGTACACCCATATCCTTGCCTGCACAAACGCAGAACACAGGGAAGATGCTGCGAGTAACAAGTCCCTTGCGGATACCTTCACGCATTTCATCTTCTGTCAGTGATTCACTCTCGAAGAATTTCTCCATCAGTGTATCATCATTGGCAGCGGCAGCCTCTACCAAGGCAGCATGCATTTCCTTTGCTTTATCCATCTCCTCTGCAGGGATGTCTTCAATGGTTGGTGCACCACCTTCGGGATTCCATGAGTATTTCTTCATCAGCAGCACGTCAATTACTGCATTGAAGCCAGGACCAGTGGCAATAGGATATTGCACAGGCACACACTTGTCGCCATAAATCTCCTTCATATTGGCCAACAGCGAATCGAAGTCGCAATGTTCGCGGTCCAACTGGTTAATGAGGAAGATAACAGGCTTGTTTAATTTGTCTGTATAACGGAAGGCATTCTGTGTGCCAACCTCTGGACCATACTGTCCGTTGATGAGAATCACAGCCTGATCGGTAACGTTGAGGGCGGTAATAGCACCTCCGACGAAGTCGTCAGAACCTGGACAATCGATAATGTTCAGCTTTTTGTTATTCCACTCCACATGGAAGACGGTTGAAAACACCGAGTAACCATACTCCTGTTCAACAGGGAAATAGTCGCTAACGGTATTCTTTTGTTCTACCGTTCCGCGGCGTTTGATAATACCGGCTTCGAAAAGCATACTCTCGGCAAGGGTGGTCTTGCCGCTACCCGCACTGCCGAGCAGTGCAATGTTCTTAATTTCGTTAGTCTGATAAACTTTCATAGGACTATAGTTTTATTAGGTTTTTACGTTTTAAGTTATCGGAGGCTAAAGTTATGAAATTATCCGCGAAAAACAAGCGTTTGCTTTTAAATATTAAACTTTATTAGTACTTTTGCACCCATTATGGCTGGTTTATATCTGCATATCCCGTTTTGTGCGAGCCGTTGTATCTATTGCGGTTTCTATTCTACTGTTGGTCTTGACCTGCAGCAGCGCTATGTTGATGCGCTATGCAAAGAGATGTCACTTCGTCCTACCGAAGAAACCATCACTACCATCTATTTGGGTGGAGGCACACCGAGCCAACTCAGCATCCAACAACTACGTCAGTTGTTCTCATATATAAAAAAGGTGTATCGCCTCCAGTTAGAGGAAGTGACCATCGAATGTAATCCTGATGATGTGACAGCACAATTGGCAGAAGCACTGAAGTCACTTCCTGTCAATCGGGTGAGTATGGGTGTACAGACCTTCGACGACCATAGATTGCAGTTTCTTCACCGTCGCCATAAAGCCAGTCAAGTAAGTACAGCGGTCAAACTACTACGGCAAGGGGGTATTGACAATATCAGTATCGACTTGATATACGGTTTCCCCAAGCAGACTTTACCAGAATGGGACGATGACATCAACCAAGCCATTGCACTCAATGTGGAACACTTATCGGCCTATGCCCTGACCTATGAGGAAGGTACCCCACTCTATCGCATGATGCAACGCGGTGAAGTGGAAGAAATTGATGAGGAACTGTCGAGACAGATGTACGAGCGTCTTATAGACCGTCTGACCGCAACAGGTTTTGAGCACTACGAGATTAGCAATTTTGCAAAACCCACACGTCGGTCGCGCCACAACAGCAGTTACTGGCAAGAAAAGCCATACATTGGATTAGGAGCCGCCGCCCACTCCTTCAATCTTTATGAACGTCTATGGAATGTGGCAGATATCCGACAATACATCGATAGTATAGAGAATGGGTATTTGCCTGTTGAGAGTGAGTCCATCGACGGAGATACCCGTTACAACGACCGCATCACCGTAGCCCTTCGCACCTGCGAAGGACTCGATCTTAACATCCTCACACCGCAACATCGTCAATATTGTCTCCAAGAAGCACAACCGTTTTTAAGCGATGGCCTGCTGGAGCTTACCGACCATCACCTGCATCTTACCCGTCGCGGACTGTTCGTAAGCGACTTAGTGATGAGTTCTTTGATGTTTGTCTGACGACAAAACAAGCCTTTGTCCGTCTTAAATATAAAATAGATATTAAGACTGACAAAAAACAAGTATATGAAGAAAACGCTTTGTGCATTCCTCTTGACAGGATGCACCATGACCATACAGGCACAAGGACTGACCGACACACGCAACAGCCAGCAAACCCATGCCCATAATTTGCCTATTGGTGCTACCCGATGGACAGGAGGTTTTTGGGGAGACCGTTTCAATGTTTTTGCATCAACCGGTATTTGGAACATGTGGAACACTTGGAACAACCCCGATCTTTCTCACGGCTTTCGAAATTTTGAAGTGGCAGCAGGAACCGTCAAAGGAGTACACCATGGACCGCCATTCCACGATGGCGACATGTATAAATGGCTGGAAGCTTGCGCTGCTGTCTATGCTGTGACCAAGGATAAAAAGCTCGACGAACTGATGGATCAGTTTATCCAACAGGTAGCTTTGGCACAGCGCAACGATGGCTACATCCACACACCAGTAGTTATCTCAGAACGTAATGCCGGCATCGACTCACATGCTGGCGACCATACCAATATCGGCATTGAAATAGGCAACGACCATAAAAAGGCCTTTGCCTCAAGGCTGAATTTCGAAACCTACAACCTGGGACATCTGATGACAGCAGGTATCATACACTGGAGAGCAACGGGAAAGAAGACACTTTTCAACTGCGCACAGAAAGCAGCCGACTTCCTTTACGACTTTCTTACCAACGATGCCGCCGAACTATCGCGCAACGCCATCTGTCCGTCACACTATATGGGTGCCGCAGAAATGTATCGTGCCACTGGCAATCCAAAGTATCTGCAACTCGCCAAAGGGCTTATTGCCATACGCGATTCGGTAAAAAACGGAGAAGACCACAACCAAGATCGCATACCTTTCCGTCAACAATATGAAGCCATGGGACATGCCGTACGTGCCAATTATCTCTATGCAGGTGTGGCAGACCTCTATGCCGAGACCGGAGAGGCACAGTTGATGAAGAACCTGACAGCGATCTGGGATGACATTATCCAGCATAAAATCTATATCATGGGAGGATGCGGAGCGCTCTACGATGGAGTATCGCCCGATGGCACAACCTACGATCAGCCCAGCATCCAACAGATACACCAGGCTTATGGTCGTCAGTTTCAGCTGCCCAATGAGGCTGCCCACAACGAAATATGTGCCCAGATTGGACAACTGCTTTTCTCTTGGCGTATGTTTGAAAACACTGCCGATGCCAAATATATAGATAATGTGGAGAACGAACTCTACAATGGTATTCTCAGTGGCATATCGCTCGACGGCAAGCGTTTCTTCTATACCGAGGCACTGCGTCGCACCGCCTCATTCCCCTATACCATGCGCTGGCCCAAAGAGCGACAGGAATACATATCGTGTTTCTGTTGTCCGCCCAACACCCTGCGCACACTATGCGAAGCTCAGGAATATGCTTATGCTGTAAAAAGTGACACTCTCTATGTCAATCTCTTTGGCGAAAATCGTCTGAAAACCGACCGTATCGACATCGAACAGCATACAGCTTATCCCTACGACGGACAGATAGACCTCCATATCCATCAGGCTAAAGGCATCCACACATTGATGGTACGCATGCCGTCATGGGCAAAGTCTGCCACGATAAACGGTCAACAGGCTACAGCCAACAGCTACACGGCGGTAGCTATAGACCAAAAGAAATCACAGACTGTCAGCATCAATATTCCATTGCGCCCACGCTTGATGGAAAGCAATCCGTTGGTTGAAGAAAATAAAAACCAAGTAGCCATCATGTATGGTCCGTTGGTATATTGTTTGGAAAGCAACGATATTGAGGGTGGACATCACATCAACGACATCATCATTCCCACTGACATCCTACTGACTCCCGTCAAGATGACCATCGACGGTCATGAAGTGACAGCCTTGGAAGGAGAGGCTTTGTTGCGCCAAGGCGAAGCATGGAACAACAAAACCCTTTACCGAGAAATCACACAACCAGCCACAAAGACTGCCAAGATCCGTCTGATTCCATATTATGCATGGGACAACAGAGGCAAAACCGATATGAGTATCTGGTTGCCGCTGGACCGTACAGCACCTGTCAACCGCCAACAAACAGCCCATATCGCAGTAGGCCAAAACGAGTCGTTGACAGATGCCATCAGACAAGCCAGAGAGATGCATCGGTTGGGACAAGCCTCCAATGTCACACTGCAGTTGGCTGATAGTGCCACCTATTATATTGACCAACCCATCACCCTGCGACCAGAAGACAGCCATCTGACCATCACTGGAAAAGGAACTACCATCAGTGGAGGTCTCAACCTGTCCGTATGGAAACGGGAAGGGAAACTACTTGTGGCAGATGTTCCCGAAGTGAACGGTCGCCCCATCGATTTCCGACAGTTGTGGACCAACGGCAAGAAAGCTGTTCGTGCACGCGATGTGGCAGACTTTGAGCAGATGAACCGCATCATGACCTACGACAAGAAACGTCAAGAGTTGTGGATTCCGCGACAGGCAGCACAACGCATAGCCAAGGCGTCACATGCAGAAATGGTGCTTCATGAAATGTGGTGCACCTCAAATCTCCGCATCAAATCCATACGCTATGAGGGCGATTCTGCAGCTATCACCTTTCACCAACCCGAAGCACGCTTGCAGTTTGAGCACCCCTGGCCTTCGCCCATGACACCCGACACCAAACATCCATCACCTTTCTATCTGACCAATGCCAAAGAACTCATTGACCAGCCCGGTGAATGGTATCACGACATACAGACCCACAAACTCTACTACATGCCCCGACAGGGCGAGACAGCCTCGTCATTGAAAGCCACCATTCCCCTTTTGGAAACATTATTTCGTGTGGTTGGCACTGCCGAACATCCAGTGGAAAACATCACAATCCAGGGTATCAACTTCTCACATACCACATGGTTGCGTCCGTCAACACAAGGTCATGTGCCCTTGCAGGCAGGAATGTATCTGACTGAAGCCTACAAACTGCGACCGCAGATTGACCGTCCCAACAACCACAAGCTCGACAACCAAGGATGGTTGGGACGTGCAGCCGCTGCTGTAGAAATCTATCACGGCGATGATATTAGTTTTAGCGACTGCCGCTTTGAGCATCTGGGGGGTTCTGGTCTCGACTATCAAATCGGCTGTCAGGGCGGTCGTGTCAGTCAATGTGTATTTACCGATATTGCCATGAACGGTTTGGTCTGCGGTTCGTTCTCACCTGAAGGACTGGAGACCCACCGTCCCTACAAGCCAATGGACCAACGAGAAGTATGTAGCATGCAAACGGTAGCGCAGTCAGAATTCTATGATGTGACCAATGAAGACTGGGGCTGTGTGGCTATTGCCGCCGGATATGTCAACGGAATGAATATCGAACACAACACCATCCACGACATCTCATACACCGGTATCTCGCTGGGATGGGGATGGAATCGCAACCGCACCTGCATGGGTAACAACCGAGTGAAAGGCAATCTCATCTATAATTATGCCCAACACATGTACGACTGTGCAGGCATCTATACCCTGGGCAACCAACCAGGCACTATCATTGAAGAGAATGTAGTGCGCGACATTGCACGCCCTTCCTACGTACACGACCCTGCCCACTGGTTCTATCTCTATACCGATGAAGGATCAAGCCATATCACCCTGCGCAACAACTGGACACCAGAAGAGAAATATCTGAAGAATGCCTGTGGACCGGGCAACACATGGGAGAACAACGGTCCATCAGTAAGCGAATCCATCAAACTGTCTGCAGGACGTGCCAAAAACTAATAGTAAATCCAATAACAAACACTTATAACACTTCGAAACAATGAACAAGAAAAACAGTTTAAAGAGTACTATCGCTGTATCACTGACCAACTATCTCGATGCGGGAGCCATTGTGGCTGGAGCCGCAGGACTGACACTCTGGAAAGACTATTTGCAACTGACCGAAGGTCATCTCGGATGGCTCAATGCCATCAGTGCCAACTGTCTGGGAGCAGCCATTGGTGCCATTATCGGCGGTGTACTTGCCGATAAATATGGCAGAAAAGTGATATACACCTACAATATGCTGGTATATATGACCGGTGTGTTGCTCATTCTCCTGTCCACCAATTTTCCCATGCTGCTGACAGGATTTCTCATCACCGGTGTCAGCGTAGGTGTGGGAGTGCCAGCCTCATGGACCTATATCTCAGAGAGTAGCGAGATAGGTAACAGAGGTCGCAACATCGGCATTTCACAGATGGCATGGGGTGTAGGTCCTACTTTTATCCTGCTGTTTGGAACCCTTTTGGCGCCACCCACAGCAGGTGCAGGAACAGAAGGAATCTGCTTTTATATGGTAGAAGAACTGGCTGCCATGTTTGGTGTAACGGGTAGCGGAGCCGAGCTCAACGTGTATAGCTCACGTATCGTATTCGCCTCATTGTTTCTCGTTGCACTGGTAGCATGGCTTTTACAGCGCCAGCTCGACGAGTCGGCAGAATGGAAAGCCGCACAGGAACGCGAACAAGAGAAACCTTCAGTGGGTTCGGCATTCTCATTTGCCAGTTTGTTGACCAACCGTGTCAACATAGTGACCATCGCATTCCTTGCTGGCATGTATCTCACTTGGAATCTTGTGGCATCGGTGATGGGATTCTTCCAACCCCATATTTTCGAGACAGCCGGTGGCTTGTCTAATGCCGATGCCAACCTATTGACCGTTGGCCAATGGACGTTGATTATCATCACCACTTTCATCTTCTCCATGCTTGTAGATCGTGTCAATCAGCGCTGGCTGTTCTTCATGGGCGGCATATTTGCTATTGCTGCATGGGGAATGGTTATTACCGTAGGGGTGACAAGCATCTGGGGATTGATTATCTATACCGTATTGTGGGGCATACAGGCTGGTTTCTCTGCACAGGCTTTCTATGCGTTGTGGGCATCAGAATTGTTCCCTGCCAAATACCGTGCCGCAGCACAAGGAGTGATGTTCTTCATCGTTCGTAGCCTGTCGGCAGTATGGGGTCTGTGCTTCGTATATATATATGGTGAACATGGCGAAGGCTTTACCGTAGCTGCCTACTGCATGGTTGCCCTACTTGTTATCTCACTGCTCATAGGTACTATCGGTGCACCTGAGACAAGAGGAAAATCACTTGAACAAATCACACACGAACGCTATGGCGATGACATCTAATCCTATGCCGCACGCCACATGGATATGGTATCCTGGTGATTTTGAAGTGTGGCTCGGCAATCAATTCAATAACCGGCGAACAGAACGGGGTGCTATGTTTCCTCCGTTCTGGAAGCAGGATTCCCATTGGCCCACGGTAGAGTTTTCCACTACTGTAGAGTTGGCAGAGGCAGAAACCATCCACATCAAGGCCGAAGGACTGTTCAACTTCATGCTCGATGGCAAATTGCAGTTTGGCATGCCTGATGAATTTCTGATTCCAGCAGGAGCCCACCGACTGAATTTCAAGGTGTGGAATCAATCTACCCCACCCGCACTCTTCATCAAAGGTATGACCATACACAGCAATTCATCATGGTTGGCTACCTATGAAGATAAGATATGGATTGATGAAAACGGAGTAGCTCACGGTTCTGGAATCTATGTTCCGGCTGCGCAATGGAACTTTGACCGCATGGACACTCCACCGTCTGCCTACCGTCTGCCTACACTACGACAAGAACCTGTAGCACAAGAAAGTATTGGCGAAGGCATGCTCTACGACTTCGGACGGGAAACTTTCGGCTACGTCCGTCTGTCTGGACTGGTTGGTGTGGCACATATATACTATGGTGAGAGTCGTGAGGAAGCACTCGACAAAGACCACTGCGAAACGCTCGACGTTGTATCGACCCATCAAGAACTGGGTAGCAAGGCTTTCCGCTATGTCTATGTGGAAACTGCAGACAATAGCCATTACGACAGTTTATCGATGGACTATGAATATGCACCGTATGACGAAAGCCACAGCGGTACATTCGCTTGTTCCGACAAACTGCTCAACAAGATATGGGAAGTGGGCGCTTACACGATGGATCTCACCACACGAGAATTTTTCTTGGATGGTATCAAGCGTGACCGATGGACATGGTCGGGCGATGCCATACAGTCTTATCTGATGAACTATTATCTGCGTTTCGACACCGAATGTGTGAAGCGCACCATACGTCAGCTACGGGGCAAAGACCCTGTCACAGCACACATCAATACCATTATGGACTACACCTTCTATTGGTTTAAGTCCATTCTCGACTATTACCAATATACGGGCGACCTCACTTTCATCAGCGAGATGTATCCGAAGATGTGCACACTCATGGACTATGTTTTAGAGCGTACCAATAGCGATGGACTGGTGGAAGGCAAGGCAGACGACTGGATTTTTGTAGATTGGGTGGATTTCCCCATGCACAAACGAGGGGTATTGGCTTTCGAACAGATATTGTTCTACAAGGCTCTGATGACCATGCACACCTGTGCTACCCTACTCCATCAGACAGACCCCTATCAGCAACTGGCTGAAAATGTGATAGGCAAGACCCGAAAACTCTTATGGGACGATGATCGGCAGGCTTGGGAACATGCCATTGAAGAAGGCGAGATAAACCATCAGATTACGAAGTTTCCCAATATGTTTGCCATTCTCTACGATATTGTAGATGATGCTACGAAGCGCAATATCGTAGACAGCGTGCTGGAAAACAATAAAATAGATCCTATCACCACACCCTATATGCGCTTTTACGAACTGGAGGCACTGTGCATGATGGGCAAGCAAACACAGGTTTTACAAGAGATACGCAACTACTGGGGTGGTATGCTTCGAGAAGGTGCCACTTCGTTTTGGGAAAAATACATTCCTTCTGAACAAGGCACAGAACATCTGGCAATGTATGGTCGCCCTTACGGTAAGAGTCTGTGTCATGCTTGGGGAGCGTCGCCAGTCTATTTGTTAGGGCGTTATTTTCTCGGCATACAGCCCACCCAACCGGGTTATGCAACATGGGAAGCACGCCCCTACTTGGCTGATTTGGAATGGATGGAGGGTCGCGTGCCCACGCCAAATGGCGTAATTCATATCCGGATGGAACGCCATTATATCTGCATCAGAAGTGATGAAGGACGCGGGCGACTATACCTTGGCAACCGATGCTTCGACATCGAACCCAATACGGATTACCACATTCCCATCACATCTGTTTAATAACAGCAAAGCAATCCCACCCATCGGCCATCATACCGAAAGGTGGGATTGACTTATACTTATAGACTACCAAAAAATTAAGTTTTCACATAATCTTCATGTGTTTAAATGATATGAGTTAATTATGACTGCAAAATTAGCAAAAAACGATAGCGAAAGCAAATCTATACATACCCCATAACTACCCTATCAATATTGTTTTGGGCAGCAAATCAATTTATTTTGCTGAGCAAATCAATTTGTTTTCCTCAGCAAATCAATTTGTTTTCCTCAGCAAATCAATTTGTTTTCCTCAGCAAATCAATTTGATTTGCTCACCCACACACCATCTAAAGCGCACCAACAGCCTTTGTCTCTGCTTGTTACACACGTTCTGCAACCTATTGGCAAATATCACTTATACTTGTGTCAGACGTTGGATCATACTTTTGTCAAATGTTGGGCAATACCCGTGGCTAACATTGGGCAATACCCTTGTCAAACGTTATCAAAAGAAAATTGCTCAGTTTATTTCTGAGCAATATTCTTAATTCTTGATGGCTATATATGAGCATCGCGGATACGCTTACCATTCGGTGGCCGAGTGGTCGGATATTTTTTAAAAATCGAATTTTATGGGTCTCCGCCTGCGCGTTACTGATTTGATGTCAAAGAGTCGCTTCAAGACTATTGGTCGGGATTTTCCACATAACCCTGATATTCGGGAGTCAATGACGACATCACCGAATCATAGGCCTGGTGCATCGTGGCTTGAATATTCTGACAACCCTGTCCAATAGGATAAATGGGCTGATGGATAGTGAGTTTGAGCGGATGCCATGTAGCAAAATGACAATCTTTCATGCGAGGCATTACATTGAAAGAACCATTGATAGTCAGCGGAACTACTGGCAACTGGAGTTCATCAGCCAATGCAAATGCACCTTTCTTAAACTTACCCATGTGTCCAGTGAAGCTACGCGCACCTTCAGGGAATACCACAACACTACAATTGCCATGCTGCAAGGTTTCGCGTGCTTTGTCGTAGGTGGCTTTCACATGACTCGGACCGCGCTTATCTACAAAGATTTGGTGAGACTTTCTGCAGGCATAGCCCACAAAAGGAATGCGGCCCAACTGATATTTCATCATCCATTTGAAATTACGACCGAGGAAGCCATAGATGAGGAAAATGTCGAAAGCACCCTGATGGTTGGCAACAAAGACATACGACTGGTTGGGTTCCAGGTGCTCACGTCCCTCTATAGTGACGGGCAACAGGAATATGCGGGCAATGACCTTTGCCCACCAACGACCGGGGTAATAGCCCCAATAGTGACCATTGCCTAATGTGCAACCTACGCCAACAAGGAATGCTGTCCATATAGTCATCAGCACAGTAACGGGAAGTGCTACCAGGATTTGGTATATACGATAAAGGTATTTCATCATTTATAGTGTTTTCTTTAATGTGATTACTACTATTTCGCCTGATATGCCAAGGCGGAAAGGAATGAGTCCGCCAAGTCCTGTGGATACAAACAAGTGGCGACGGCCTTCATGGTAAAGACCTCCCCACTCATCGTATGTGAAGGATACAGGTGACCACCCGAACAGTCGGAGTTGACCGCCATGGGTGTGTCCGCTAAGGGTCAGTTGTGCCCATGATTCGGGCAGTATGCGCGCGCGCCAAGCCGACGGGTCGTGCTCGAGCATAACAACAAATGCACTGCGCTGCAGTCCGGCGAGTGTCTTGCCTACATCGCCACGATGGGGCATGCGCTTGGCAACACCCCAATTTTCCATTCCTGCAACGATAAGCGAATCGCTGCCACGACGTATCGTGCGGTGTTCGTTCAGCAACAGTTGCCATCCGGCACGGCGCTCGTATTCGCAGGTCAACCGGCAGTTGGCGGCTTTTGTTGCCGAATCTGCCTTTTGATAAACAGCATAGTCGTGATTGCCCAAAACCGAATAGACACCATCGGGAGCCTTCAGTCGCGAGAGCTGGGCAAGATGTTCGGGGAGTTCGTGCGGTTCGATATTTTGCAAATCACCCGTAAACACGATCATGTCGGCTCGTTGATTCATGATACTGTCCACCGCTCGTTGAAGCATGGCTTTGCGCCAACCCGTCATCGTTCCGACATGGGCATCGGAAAACTGCACGATGCGATAGCCGTCAAAGGCCTGGGGAAGGTCGGAACAGACTATCGTCACAGGACGTACTGTCAATTGTTGCGAACCAAATGTCCAGCCATAAGCAGTCAAGAGGATGATCACTGCCGCACCGACGACGCCTATCTTGCATCGCCAGCGTCGTGGCAACAGCCAGCGGCAGACGCCATAACACAGCAAAGGTGCAATGACAAAACCTATCAGCAGGAATATCCCATTAACGTATTGAACCATCATAGATTAGAACTCAAGAATTTTCTTACTACCTCGACAGGAAGTCCACGCCTTTTGGCATAGTCAGCCAACTGGTCATGGCCTATACGGCCTATAGAGAAATAATGTGCTTGGGGCAGGGAAATCATCAGTCCGCTTACACTGGCATGGGGTTTCATCGCCCCACTCTCGGTCAGTCGGATGCCTATCTGCTTGAGGTCTATCATTTCGTCCAACACGAAATTGACACTCGTGTCGGGCAATGACGGATAGCCGATAGCCGGACGAATACCTACAAAACGCTCGGCATGAAGTTCGTCTATCGACAATTGTTCGTCGGGAGCATAGCCCCAATAGGTGCGTCTTACCGACTCGTGCATCTTCTCGGCAGCAGCCTCAGCCAATCGGTCAGCCAACAACTGCACCATCATTTTCATATAAGGATCGGTATCGAAATCACGCTCTAAACCATGGTCAACACTGGTGGCAAAGACACCAATACGGTCTTTCACCCCAGACGAAGACGGACGGATAAAATCGGAAAGACACAGGCAATCGCCCGACTGCTGTCGCAATAACGGGATACGATGACCTCCTGCCATGATGTCATCGCCATCGGCATTGGCTTCCAACAGTTCAAAGAGCGCATAGACCTGATACTTTCCGTTGAGTTCTGCCAACACGGCTTCGGCATCCTTGCGTTGCCGCTGTTGAGCCTCAGCATCGCGCAACTGCCATGCATAATAGAAATAAATCCAATTGATGTATGGCACCAACTCACTTATCTCGTAGGTCAGCTTCATCGGAATGCAATCTCTTCTCCTATATAATCTGTATCAACCTTACCGTTGGCATACACCGTATGACCATTGCACAGGGTGCGTTCCACCTGCCAGAGATAGGTGTGTCCTTCCATGGGACTCCATCCACACTTGCTCTGTATGCAGTCGCGAGTCACCGTCCAGGCATGATCGGGACGTACCAATACCATATCGGCATAATAGCCCGGACGCAGGAATCCACGTTGACGAACGCTGAAAAGGCGCGCAGGCTGATGACACATCAACTCCACCAGCCGGTCGATGGTGAGTATGCCTTGATTGACAAGTTCGAGCATGGTGACCAATGAGAACTGTATCATCGGCATTCCACTGGCAGCTCGTTTGCATCCGCCTTCTTTCTGACTCAACAGATGGGGCGCATGGTCTGTACCTATAACACTGATGCGACCATCGGTCAATGCCTGTTGTAAGGCATGGCGATCGCCAACGGTTTTGATGGCTGGGTTGCACTTAATACGGGTACCAAGGGCATTGTAGTCGCGGTCACAGAAGTAAAGATGTGCCACAGTAGCCTCTGCGGTGATATGTGGATAAGCCACAGGATCGATAAGAGTCAGTTCCTTGGCTGTAGTAAGGTGTGCCACATGGAAATGAGTATCATACTTGCGAGCCAGTTCTACAGCGAGACGGGTACTCTCGTAGCACGCTTCTTCACTGCGTATCTCTGGATGATGCGTCACTTTGGGGTCAGGCCCATAAAGGCGCTGAGCCTCCGCCATGTTACGGCCAATGATTTGCGTATCTTCACAATGTGCCATCAACGGCAACGGTGACTCTGCAAAAATGCGTTCCAAGGCCGCTCGCTTATCTACCAACATATTACCGGTAGAAGAACCCATGAAGAGTTTGATACCCGGTATGCGGTGGATATCGAGCGAACTGAAAGTATCTACATTGTAGTTGGTAGCACCATAGAAGAAGCTGTAATTGACATGGCTTTCTTTACTGGCGCGTGCAAACTTATCGGCAAGAGCCTCAGGTGTGGTGGTCTGCGGAACAGTGTTAGGCATGTCGAAAAACGAAGTAACACCTCCGGCTGCAGCGGCACGGCTCTCGCTGTCGATATCTGCCTTGTCGGTCAGTCCGGGTTCACGAAAATGCACATGGTCGTCAATGACACCTGGTAATACGTAGCATCCCGAAGCATCGATACACTCGTCATACGATGCTTCGGGATGATGGTCTGTCACTTCAAGGATGCGCCCGTCGCTGATGATGATATCAGCATCAAATACACGTCCTTCATTAACAATGGTTCCTCCTGATATGATTGTTTTCATACTGTTACTTTTGTGGCACAGTAGTCAGCCGTGCTGACGGTTGCTGCGATGCAGGAGGGGCTGGAGGAGTTGGCGCTTCTTCCAGTCCATTCATGCGCTGCTCGTTTTCCTGTGCGGTCTTATAGTAGTTCTTGACATAAGGATCTTCCTTGAAAACCTTTGTGGCTTTCGACATCAAGTCTTCAATCTGCGGGGTAAGGATAGGATAACGATACTGGCTGGTAATCATCATAAACACACCAGGACCCAGCACATTATCAAAGTTAGCCTCTATGAATTTGGTGACAAGACGGTCTTCGTCGCTGGCTATCTTGGCGGCTTCTACCGATAGTTGCTCATTGATCGCTGCCTCGTCTATACCGTCAAGCAACATCTGACTCTGCTTGTGCGAGAGCTCGTTCATCTGGTTTGACAAGCGGTTGTGTTCTTCTATAAACACATAAAGTGAATCGTTGAGCGGAGTGCCACTTACGATCTGGCGACCAGCCTCAATCTTCACTACGATGTCGCCCTTCTCCAGTACGATGGGCATCACACTCTCATCGTCCATATACAGACTGGCCATGCGAATACTGTCGAGTGTACCCGAGAAGTGAAATTCACCATGTACCACCTCACACGAGTCGAGATTTTTCAGTTGATTGTTCTTGATAGCTTTCAGATAAAGTTTACTGCCATCAAGGGCGGTAATCGACGATGAACCTTCCACATTATACGATCCGACACACGAAGTAAGTGCGGCCGCAAGAGCAAGAGTATATAGAATTTTCTTCATAGACAATTTCGTTTGTTGCTACAAAAGTACTACGATGGTATGAAAACACGGAATATTTTTGCGCAATTTAATATATTTGTGCAAATATTTAGAGTTTTTTTGCCTCTTTTTCCAGTTCGTGAGCTATTCTATGGGTTGTATAGAGTTGCAGTATGGCACCCAAGAGCACCAAAACAATCCAGTTGTTGTGCACATATTGCAAATAGACCAAGAAGTCGAGACCGAGGAAATTGGAATTATTCGCCAACATCATCAAGCCTGCCAACAAAAACAGCACATCGCTGATGAGCATGATGCGGCGAAGACGGCGCACAGTGATATTGGTTCCGTCATAACGCTGCTGCATCTGCATCGCAGCATACAAAAGTGCACCGGGGGCAAAGGCATAAGCCGCCCACGGCTGCAAAAAAAGGCTGGCGCCAGCGCCAACCACCATCAGCATACCACCTGCTAAAAGGAGGTAGCTCTCTATCTTATTCAGTTGTCTCATTATTACTATTAAATGGTGATTGCGTCCGCGGATCGTCACTCAACACAAAGATATCCTCATCGTCAGCCTTCATAAAATAGCGTTCACGGGCTATCTTTCTCATTGCATTAGGGTCACTGTCCAACAGGCGTATCTGCATCTGGTCATTATTATATCGGTCAGTATATTCTTTGATTTCGTCTTTCAGTTCAACGATACGGCGTTTATTGCGGTGAACATTCCACAAACTATTCTCGCCGACGACACCCAGCAATAGTATTGCGACTATCGTTACGATGCCGTATTTCAACCACTTACGGTGGTACAAACTGATCATTATCTCTTTCAGATGCTTCATCGGGAGGCAAAGTTACGAAAAAAAGTTGTAACTGATTACAGATTTTAGAAGATTAACGTATTTCCACCTGAAATATACCGTAAAACTATTCCACTGCGCTGCTCGATATAAGTGTTGGCGTCCCCCCTGTGGAGATTATGGAGAAGGAGTAGAGGGGAATGGAAAGGCATAGGCATGGCTTACACCATTTGTCACATGTCACATGTCACATGTCAGATGTCAGATATGCTAAGTTATATTTGGCTGGTTCGCAGATTTTCGCTGTCTTTACCCCAAATGATAGAATATATGAAGAAACTACTATGTATTATTGCGTTGGCATTGGATGTTCTGATCCGCTTGGCTGGTATAGAGACAAACCTGAAGACAAACGCTTTTATGCGACTTGTTGTATTGAGTCCGAACCTCTTTACGTCAAAGTCTTTGGATAATGGTCTTGTAGAAGTTACGTCAATGACCTCTTGACATGTTGGGGGTGATGCCATGGACCAGTCCCCGTGACACGTTTATTGCGGCTACGTTCTACGAGCACTATGATGACATACTCAACTTCTACAATAACAGGTCGTCTAACGCAGCAGCAGAGTCTTTCAACGCCAAAGTCAAGTCCTTCAGGGCAGCACTAAGGGGAATTAGGGATGAGAAATTCTTTCTCTACAGACTTTCCATGATATACGCTTACCCCCACTAATTATCTACTGAGCCGTTTTTATTATTTTCTCTTATTTCTGATTGAAATCTCGAAGATATTTCGTATTTTTGCACACGGATTTCGTATTTGTACGTTTTCCAAGACATATTGCTCGATAGTCACACAATCACCACCGTTTATATACGAGCAAACCTTCATTATTGGGACTGCTACCCAAACGGGCGCAGCTTTCCCATATTTGAAGGTGGTTTGTGGTGAACCGTGTGACGTATGGCGAATGTCTGCGCCTTTTTTAAGTCATTGATGATAAGAGTAATTATAGGTTCAACAAATAAAAGCAAACAATTATGAAGAGGATTATTAGTTTCTTATTTGCGATGTCATCAATAATGTCATTCGCTCAGCAGTTGGATGGTTACAATTGTATTTTTCTTAATTCTCACACAAATAATCAGTGGGGACTTGATGACCGTATCAAGAGTTCCTTTATTGAAAAGGGATTCAAAGTAGTAACTTCTCGAGATGAAATATCCAAGAAACCAAATGAACGACTGGCAACACTGGAATTAACTTATAGCTTTGAAATAAAATATGGTGGAACACCTTTTAACTTCAAACTGGTAAACATGTTGGGTGAAAAAGTATTTGAAGCTGAAGGTGTTGGTAATACTATGTCTGCGAAAGCCGATGCTAATCGTGCATGTAAGAGAGCACTAGGAAAAATGGAAAAACTGCCATATAAATATGATCCTTCAAAAACGCCAAAGTTGCCAACTCCTACTACAGAAAAGTCATCATGGACAGATAGTCAAATCAAAGATTATTTGTCATCAGCAGATATTGATGAAATAGAAGGAATCTATAAAAATATGGGTGGACCTTTTTACAAATTAGCTATCTTGGAAGATAATGGTAAATACCTTGCTATCGTAATGGATACCGACCGTTCTAATTGGTTTGTTGGTAGTGTAAAAATTATATTTGAAAAATTGAAGGATAAATTTTATAATACCAGTTATTATGATGATAATTATTCAAGATTGGAAACCATCTCAGAAATTAGTGTTGATGGTGTGCTTAAAATAGGAGACTACTCATATATGAAAATTTATCCAATAACGAAATAAGCTATTATTTCCAGCATGGCTTTTGAAGATGATATGATTGAGGCCGGATATTCTGATGAACAAGAATATCTTGATAGTTTAATTGACGATTTTGAAGATAACTACAGACGTCAACAAGATTGTGAGTTGGAATATGACGACGATTACGTTCATATTATACTTAAAATTCAAACTGATTCAAGATGCAAATTAATGTAAGTACCTCCAATGTAGATTGGAATTTTGAAATAGCGAACAGATATCTTCCTGTAAGATTGTCAACAACGCATTTTGATGGATATGGTGAGTGTATCGTCATTGTGGCAAACAGAGCCGACGGGATGACTTCTGAAATCACCGAGAACAATAATTCAGAAGTGTTTATTACACTTATGGATAAATACCTATATGAAGACGTGAAAGCAAAAGTGTTAGGTATGGATTATTGGAAACCCAATACGCATTACAACACTTTTGATGGTTTCGCTGATGGAATAAAGAGAAAAATTCATTTAGATGGTTCTGTGTTTTAAATTCAAGCCGTCGAATTATTAGCGAAAACCATAGTTTTTAACAATACTATAAGCATTACTAATATGTCAATAAAAGAATTTCTCGATAGCGAAAGGAACTCTTTTGATTCCTTATTACAAGATTACGACAACATGCAACCTCTATATGCATGTCCCGTATTGGCGACAAATCAATTTTCATATGTTTATGATTCCTGTCCAATGTTTTGGGATTTAGACAAAGGCTTTTTCCTAAAAGAGGACAAAATAATACCAAATGTTGATTTACATGGCTCTGATGACCTAATTCCACAGCTGTATTTGAAATCATCATCAAGGTTTTATAACACATACGTAGAAGACAAACATATTGGAATGACATATACGTTCTATTCCAAATTAGCTTGCCATAAAATCTATCAATTTTTTGATGAAGACGGAGAAGGTACACATGGTATTGAACCTTTTTCTTACAAAAGGATGCCTTCTTTTTTTGAGGACCCCAATAATCTTCCAGATTGGTTAATTGAAGGAATGATTAATGAAGACAACGTGATTGGAATGGTGTGCATTGAGGCATCGGTTTCCAAGGAGCGAATTGGAGTGTTCTCATTATTATTAAATAGACCACGTAAAATGGAACGTCTTCACAAATTTGATCTTTATGAAATATTTGATTACCAAAAGGTCTATCTGGAATCCTCCTATTTAAAATCATATAATACAAAGATTTTAGTATGGGCATTTGTTCATGACCTCAAAAAGGGTACAGGGCTTGCTAAATTACAAGTAATTGGTGATGAAGAGAATGCAAGGAATCTTCATAGTTACATTAGATGTAATTATGAAAGATTTACTGACGAGAAAAAAGATGAATGCGTATTGCTGTATCCTGATGAATATAAAAAGTTCACACCATCAGATGAGATTTATCAAAGGCTTGTTATTGATACGGTAATGAGTATGGCAACAACGATTCGTCGTTGGGGGCTTGGCGGATCTTATGCTGTTGCAGCCATTACAGGAGACGAATCGGTTACAAATCTGATGGTTACAACAATTAAGACGATTGATAACAACAAGAAGATTACTTTAAAATTACCCTGTGAATACCAGTTCCCACTAACCATCGTTCTTTCATTCATGAACATGATGTATGGGGAAAATATTCCGATAAAAGCACCTCTCGGCTTTTGGTTGTATTACTTACTATTTGAATACAGGAAAAGATGTTCCCAAGAAGAATTACCATTCATCAATACCCTTATGGTATTTACATTGAGAAACAATTTGAGTTCATTTGCTAAATTTTTCAGTGTAATCAAGCAAAAAACGTTTATTGAAGAGATAAAGACGAAAGGATTCTTTGGAACAAAAGTTAAAACAGTTAGTAGCGATTGGATTTCTCGTGACAACAATTCATGCGTATTCGAGCTTATCTATTATTTCTCAGGAAATGGTGAGACACAGTGGGACAAATTATCATCGGAAGAGCAGCAGTTTTGGAGCAGAAGGCTTGATAATGAAATAGAATACGAGGCGATTCTTCAACAACTTCAAAGAGACGGACAACATACCACGATGGGGATTGAAAAACAACGGGAATTCTATGCAAGTCAATTATATGAGGCTATCAAGTCTGAAATCGATAATAATAATTTCTACATGAGGGACTATAATTGACGGGCAAAAACATAAGTGAACATTATCAGAAGAACGTTGTTTTACTATAAAAACTAATCGTGAGGATGCCGCCACAAATTGCCAACGCATCCTCACGAAAGAAATGTCACATTCTGTCTTATATACAAATCTTGTTGATGATTGTATCAAATTTTGATACAACAGACTGTTCTCTTGCTAAACTAATTAGCCATTCCGCTTTACATAAACATGTTTGATACGGCTATCTCCAGAATTTCTCTTATCTATCGTAAAATGAGTTTTACAAGATTCAATTAAAGGAGTCAATTTAGGAAATCCATAGTTACGAGGGTCAAAGTCTGGTTTCTTTTTGAGTATAAGATTCCCAACTTCAGCGAGAAATGCCCACCCACTATCATCTGCCAAATCATCTATTGACTGATTTAGAAGACTTATTATGTCATTTCCAATAGCATCTTTGACTTTTGTTGGTTTAGAAACTTCTTTGGTCGTTTTGCTATCATGTACATTTTGAGTTTCATTATTGCCAAGTATTTCTATATAGATAAACTTGTCACATGAAACAATAAAGGGTTTAGGCGTCTTCTTTTCTCCCATACCAATGACAAATTTGCCAGCTTCTCTCAATCTTGTTGCTAAACGAGTAAAGTCACTATCGCTCGACACGATGCAAAAACCATCAACTTGATCGACATGTAAGATGTCCATTGCATCAATGATCATAGCAGAATCAGTAGCGTTTTTCCCTGTTGTATAACTATATTGCTGAACAGGTGTTATTGCATTCTCTAACAAAACTGATTTCCAACCAGACACAGAGGGTTTTGTCCAATCTCCATAAATCCTCTTTATAGTAGGGTTGCCATATTTGGCAACCTCATCCAACATTTCCCTAACACGAGAATACGGCACATTGTCAGCATCAAATAGTACGGCTAATTTGTTTTCTTTGTTTGTACTCATAATCTTGACATCTATTTTAACACATTTCTATTGTTGTTTCCTTCAAGCACTTGCATTTGTTGAATGGCAATCTGGTTAAGTTCAATGAATTTGCCTTTCCCGCCTACCCATTTGATAAAAGGTTTTGCTTTGGTCATATTACTAAATCTATAAAGAAGTCTTATTTAATTGAGGGATGTAAAATAGGTTGTATCTCACATTTTGCATGCAAATATATAAAAATTAAATGAAAGAGGCGAAGATGTTGGCTTAAAAATCTTTCTTTATCATTATTTTCTTTGGGTTAATCCTTGTCCAAGATAATTCCGTGAAACAGAAAATGCCCAGTTTGCTTTTTCAAAAACTGTTATACTGTTATATTGTCACGCTTGTAACGCAAAAATCGTTTTTGGGAAACTGTTAACTGTTATCTGTTATTTGAAACACTTAGGAATGATGATATTGATCCCGTGACAATATTATGTTAGAACCATCGGTGGCTATAAAATGAGGACTTCAATGAAATAAAGGATTGTATTGACACCAAATATTATCATACTGTAAATATATTAGATATGTATTATGTTAATATTGTAAAGTTACCATACTTACATCACACAAAATGGTGATATGCAGGACTCTTGTGTGGCTTTGCATGATTTTTATGGTTTAACCTGTGGTTGAGCCTATAAGGATGGGGCTGTTGCACTTACAGCAGGGTGTTTTGGGTGGACAGGACATTATCTCTGTCGGTTATTTGGAGGATAACAAGGCATTAAAAGCCCATGGAGGGGCTTCTACATGGTTGAACCATAGGGTTTCCACGGGATGGACGAAATGGTTTTATTCGCCGCGGAAATGCTCAGTGTGGACAGGAAGTGCAGGGTTCTGCCTTGGCAGATTGGGAGCAAAAGGCATTTTGCTGGTTTGTGGTTGCAGAAGGGTATTCTGCCAGCCATGAAGGTGGCTACTCGTCGAGTTGCCGATACTTTCTCGTCGGCATCTCGATCGATATTCGTTGCTCTTTCGTTCGTTTTTCGCTTGTTCCTCGTTCGGTCCTCGTTCGGTCTTCGATAGACTAACGAATAAGCAACGAGAGACGAACGAGAGACGAACGAGGACCTAACGAGAAGTTAACGGGAACCGAACGAGAAGCGATCGAGAAACCGTGAACTATCTGTCGTGACCAAATGGCATGAAAATCCGTTAAATTTGTAAGCATAAGCGGCATTTTAGTTGTTGAGTTATTTGTTTGATTTTTGGTTTAAAGGTTTCTTTCTTGTTTTTAGGAATTATCCTCGGCTTGAATTACAAAGATACAACATGACACCCCCGGAATGCAAGAGTTTTGGCAGTTTTTATTTGATATTTAATATTATTTAACTTTATTATAGATATTTTTATAGAGCAACTCGTTTTAATTTGGGCTTTGATTGAATATCAAGAAGATGGACGTCTGCCTAAATAAAACAGGTAACAATATGGAAACGAGCGGGATTCTGCTCGTTTCTGTATTTTGCAATATATAAAGAACGCCTAAATTCGGGATGATAAAGATACGATAGTTTTCTAAATATCCCATAAAAAGCAAGGAGAAATTTATGGTATTTAGAGCTTTTTGCGTTAAATCTGATGCTTACCAGCAATATGTATCCAAAATAAACAGGTGCTCGGATATAGCCTATCTGAACACTTGCAGACATAACGTTTTGTCGCTGACGATGATTTTAACATCGGCTTTCATATACTTTTGCAGTATAGGAGTATTTTGTCCCTGTGTACTCACTGTGGCTATAGCCATAAAATAGTTACCATCTTCCCTATGTATGAGCCTGGCTTTATGGCTTGTGATGTCGCAGTTACAAGATGCATTATCGTTGCCCTCGAAAGATACATGAGCCGTCCTTGGCTCATCGAAAAAATACAAATACTTGTATGGCACAAATACTTGCACTGTTCTTTGATTGATGACCTCACCATTAACCTCTATGGATATAGGATAAGGTACCTTGTAGAAAGCAACTGCGAGGGCGAGGACTATTATCGTAATGACAACCGTTCCCAAGCTGACGAGGCGAGGAGGAACTTTACCTATCACGTTCCTCACCTTCTCGCTTCTCAATTCGATGTTATCTGATTCTTTTTCTTTCCGTTCCATGTCAAAAACAATTTAGTTTCCCAATTCCAGTTGATTCTTCACAAGGTTATAATATGCCCCTTGCTTGGCTGTCAAGGACTCATGGTTGCCAACCTCGACCACCTTGCCATGGTCGATGACTACGATTTGGTCGGCATTCTTCACCGTGCTCAGTCGATGTGCTACTATAACAACCGTCTTGCCCTTATAGAACTTATCCAAGTTCTCCACGATGCTTCTCTCATTGTTGGCATCAAGTGAGTTGGTCGCCTCATCAAGGAAGATGTAGTCTGGATTCTTATAGACAGCCCTTGCAATCAAGATACGCTGCTTCTGCCCTTGGCTCAGTCCTACACCATCACGACCAATCTTGGTGTTGAACTTCAGAGGCAAAGCCATCACGTAATCCTTGATGCAAGCTATCTCGGCAGCTTTCAACAACCTTTCCTTATCTATATCGCCATCATCAACAGCAATATTTCTTGCGATACTCTCCGAGAAGATAACACCATCCTGCATGACAACACCACATTGTCTGCGCCACCACTTTTTGTTGAGTTTGTTAATGTCTGTATTTCCAATGTTGATTTTTCCCTCCAAGACAGGATAGTAACCAAGCATCAAACGGATGAGGGTGGTCTTTCCACTGCCAGATGCGCCAACGATGGCTGTTACCTTACCTTGCGGAATGTGAATGCTCACATCGTCTATGGTTTTGCGCAAAGCATGTGGGTCGTACTTGAACATGATGTTCTTGATGTCAATGCCATCATTCTTATCTTCAATAGAAGTTAACAAGCCTTCCTTTCCATTCTCATCATCCATCTGGTGAATCTCGTTGATTCGCTCCAAGCTAATCTTCACATCTTGCAGGGAATAGAAGAAGTTCATCAGTTGCTCCACAGGCGAGTTGAGCTGTCCGATGATGTATTGCACGGCAAGCATCATACCAAGTGTCATTTGCCCATGAATTACGGCGGTGGCTGCAACTACCGTAATGATGATGTTCTTCACCTCGTTGATAAAGATACTTCCTGCCTCCTGTGTCTGTTGGAGTTTGAGTGATTTCATCTGCACCCCAAACAAGTCTGCTTGCGTGTCCTCCCATTCCCATCTTCTACGTTGTTCACAATCCTGCAACTTGATTTCCTGCATGGAGGTGATAAACTCATAAGTTTTGTTATTGTTGATGGCTTGCTGCTCAAACAGTTCGTAATCAAGCACCTTTCTTCGCTTCAAAAACAAGGTCATCCATGCGCCATAGAGGATGCTTCCCAACAAGAAGATGGCAAATACCAACTTATTGTAGAAGAACAGCACCACCGAGAATACCACGAAAGTAAGCATGGCAAAGGTGATGTTGAGCGTCTGCTGTGTTAGGAAATTATTCACACGGCTATGATCGTTCATCCTCTGCATCAAGTCGCCCATGAGCTTCGTGTCAAAGAAAGACATCGGTAGTTTCAAGAGTTTGATAAAGAAGTCACTAACCAATGAAATGTTAATACGCAGAGAAATGTGAAGCAAAAGCCATCTGCGGATAAAGTCGATTGCCGTTCTGCTGATTGTAAGCATCAATTGCCCCAACAAGATAAGCCACACAAAACCAATGTCTTGGTCCTTGATGCCGACATCCACAATGGACTGTGTGAGGAATGGCAAGACAAGTTGCAAAAGACTACCAATAATCAAGCCTAAAATGATTTGCCCAAAATACTTGCGATATTTCTTCACATAACCAAAGAGAAAGCGGAAAGATCTTTTCTCTTTGATGAGTTTTTCACCCTCCATCTTATAAGTGAAAAAAGCAGGAGTGGTTTCCAAGAACATGGCGATGCCTTTGTCTTCTTCATTCGATCTTGTACTTATCCAATGCTTTTTGAACTCCTCAAGGCTGTACGTTACCAATCCCTTTCCAGGGTCTGCGATATAGAATCTCTTTCCTTTCTTCACCTTGTATAGAACCACAAAGTGATTCTGGTTCCAATGAATAATACATGGAAGAGGAACTTCGTTTAAAATAGAAGTTGTAGCTCTTGCACATGTGGTATGTAAGCCTAGAATGTTTGCAGCTTCATTGATACCCAGCAGGGACACACCCTCCGTAGTAGCAAAACAAAGTTTCGACAAAGAATCCATAGAATATTCCCTGCCGAAATATTTGCAAATCATTTGCAAGCAGGCTATACCACATTGCATAGAATCATGCTGTACACATAGGGGAAAAGGGTTCTCATATGCCATATCGCGAAGAATCTATAGATTTCTTTTTCGTTTCTTTATAATCTTTAAATCGATATCGCATGGTTAATGAAAACATTCTCATATCAATATCATGATTGAATGCATACTTCATATCATAAACACTACATTTTGTTTTCATTCTGTACGTATCGAAAATATCTTCTCCCCTAAAGATAAATGTCAATCCATCTATACTGGTGTGCCATGTAATGCCTAATGAAACAGAATACATACTTGGAACATCATACATTCCTTGTATAACAGGAAATTGATACCAACCAGAAATATCTGCACTTATTTTTTTCCTAAATAAAACAAAATTATTGGTAAGTCTAAACATTCCAGAGGTCTTTTTTTTATTAAAAGTCAAATCATCTTCAATCGCCCCACTTTGATGCATATTGAAAGCCATTGTCGTAAACTTCGATGATATGTTAGAAGTCCACTTCACTGGAACAACGGCTATAAGACCATATCGATAGTTTTGAGAAAAATTCAGGTATTTGTATATTGCTAACAACTCAGTACATTTCAATATCATATTTTGCGTAAAAAAATCAGGACTTGTTTCTGCAAACATACCAAATATATATTTTGATTTTATTATATAGTTTAAATTACTACTATATTTTACATACGGCTTTAAATCTGTATTACCATCACTGACACAATAAGAATTTATCAAAATACGATTTGCAGCAGTTGTCCAATATGTTGGATAACGCTTTTCACTATTCAAGCTCAATTGTAAAACACTTCTTGAAGTAGGTCTATAAACACATGTCAAAGATGGATATATTTGACATTGACTCCATAGAGTTTTTGCACGCTCGTGATTTTTTATATATGTAGAGTGAAAATACTCACTTGCCAAAGAAACATTCAGAAAACCTTTTTTGGCAAAGGGATATCTATATCCAATGTGAATTTGCGCTGTTTGCTCTTTTTGCGTAAAAGATAGATTATCATCAAAATTCTTTCCTATAACACTTATCCTTTTATCACTTGACGTTGAGACTATATTTCCTTTAATTCCAAAAGTAAAACGTCCTCCCATGATTATTTTTTCACCATTCATATAAACCTCAAATTTATTAGAGTTTTGCTTATATGTACCATCTTGTTTTACTTCATCAATTTTTTCTAAATACTGATTTTCTCTTTGAGTAAATAA
>NZ_NPJB01000016.1:0-5437 GCF_002251345.1 Prevotella sp. P4-119
ATTGTTCTAAGGACAGAATAATCTCTTTCGATTCTTTATATATAGCCCATGTCTGATGGTATGGGAAGAGAATTCACGTATCTGTCTTCACATGCAACTAATCGCTATTTTATCCCGAATTGGGGTAAGAATTGGTTTCTAATAATAATATTATCTGTTTCTTTATCGTCACGGAACAAGAAATCTCCATTTGTGGTGTAATAATCATCACGTCCATCAGGATCAATCCTATTTACGGGATTGTCATGACAATACATATAAGGACTATATGGATAATATTTCTCTGCCAGCGGATCCATCCTGTCCCAACGTGCTGTAATAGGATTGTACTGCCTTGCTCCGTAGTCGTAGGTGTTCAGTCCATGCATCTTGTCCAGTTCCTTTCCGTTATACTTATATGGTTGCACGTCACTTGTGGCGGCTGAGCCGTCACAGAACTGGGCTCCAAAGGGGTAGTAGTTCATCGTCTGCATCACCGTCCCCATGCTGCCCATCGCCTTCGTCACCTGACGTACGTTGCCGAGGTAGTCCTTGTCATAGTAGAGGAAGGTGAAGTTGTCCTGCGTGGCATTATATTGTGTGGCTTGGCAGTAACCCTCATCAAACAGGAATTTATCTATTTTGCCGTTTTTAAGCATTAGAGCACCTCCGAGCAGGTAGTCCGTGGAGTCTGTGTATAGTATCTCCGACGGCATGAGCTCCCTTGTGCTTCCTATGGCGACGGTGATGTTCGGCACGGCAGTCTGATACACCACGCGCAGTTTCTCGCCCGTCGCGCTATAGATATCCTTTGTCATGTTCCCCAACTATCTGTCCCTATAACCTCTTTATAACCAACTTTTCTTTTTCTTGTCGGGTCAACTCTTAAGTTGCCTATTGAATCAGTCCAAAAGTATTCTTGAATACGTACCCGACCACCCATTCCACTATGGATTATAGTGTATTTCCTATTAGGAAGTAAATTGATCATTTGCGTTTTTTTGTAACCACAACTATCATCCTTTTTAATCTTTAATCCTGTAGATTGACCCTGTAATCTGATTGTATCAAATTCTTTCGTATCATACGGATTTTCTTTGACAATAAAGAAAAAATGTCCTTCATGAGTTTGCGAACTATCAGATTCAATTTCTAAAACCAGTAAATTATGTACTACTATAATCTGTCGCCTCTCATCAAGTGAGAAAGAATGATCTTCTGTACATGCTGTAAAAAGAAGCGACACTATACAGGCATAAAATAAGTGTTTTATCTTCCCTGATTTATATAAGAGTTCCACCATATATCAAGTTGTTTTATCTTTTTTTCTTCAGATTTCTCATCTACAAATAATGTAGTCAAATCTGTTTTGAATTCATTCTTTACAAAATTTCTGAAATCTCTATGCTATACTTCCTTGCTCTGCTTCTTTTTCACGTGGGGCTTCATCATGACTCATAGTCTTAATATACCCATAAATTGTTTTTAGTATGTATTGACCTGAATTCTGATCTCTATTTATTTGTTTTATATGACCAACCTCATGCGAAAATTCGCGAAACCACCAATCATAATATTGTTCACTGCTCATATTTGATTCATCGAAATAAGTAGGCGATACAAGTATACGAGTTTTTTCAGGACTACTTCCTAAAGTAATGCAATTGTTTTTCAGTTGTCCTCCGAATTCTTCCAACCTGACTTTCCTTATATGTTTTTCAGAAATACCAGACACTAAAGATAATAGATGAGCGGCGGATTCTGTAAAATTATAATATGTTGTTTGTGCCTTTGTAGTCATAATAGTTCCTGTAATACTTGTACCTGTCACCATGTATGTTCTTTCATGGCGAATTTTGACAATCCCTATAGGGAAAAGTCCATCTGAATCCACCAACATTACAGGATTATTCGTACAATACACATACGGACTAACGCCATAATATTTCTCTGCCAATGGATCAACCCTGTCCCATCGTGCGGTGATTGGATTATACTGACGTGCACCGTAGTCGTAGGTGTTCAGGCCGTGCATCTTATCAAATTCTTTCCCATTATATTTATACGGCTGCATGTCACCTGATGCGGCAGAGCCGTCACAGAACTGGGCACCAAAGGGGTAGTAGTTCATCGTCTGTACCACCGTCCCCGTACTGCCGGCCGCCTTCGTCACCTGACGTACGTTGCCCAGGTGGTCGCGGTCGTAGTAGTAAAACATGAAGTTGTCCTGAGTGGCGTTCAGGCTTTCCGCCTGACAGTAGCCCTCGTCGAACAGATACTTATCTATCTTGCCGTTCCTCAGCGTAAGGGCACCGCCCAGCAGATAGTCCGTGGAGTCGGTATATAGTATCTCCGAGGGCATGAGCTCCCTTGCGCTGCCGATGGCGACAGTGATGTTCGGCACTGCAGTCTGATATATCACGCGCAGTTTCTCACCCGTGGCGCTATAGACATACCTCGTCACGTTTCCGTCGGTGAACTGTATCCTGACCGGGTTGTTCATCATGTCGTAGTCTATCCTCGCTATCCTGCGGCTGGCGTCGCTCGTGAGCGACCCTGCCCCGTTGTATGTCAGTGGATACTCCTGCCCAGCCACGCCGTCAAAGTCCGTAGCACCTGCGTACGCCATCCGCGAGGCGTTGTCGCGCATGCTTGACAACTGGTTTCCCTCGTACGTCATCTGGAGGTCGTCAAGCAGTCCTATGATTTGAACCTTTTGAAACTTTATGCTAATCATTAATCTCCTTATTAATATTTCTGAAGAACTGAACCCCACGAACTTCTTATTGGGATTGGGCTTGTTTCTTTGAGTTTATCTATAAAATCCATGGTCGGTTTGTCATCGTAAATTCCTATCTCAAAATAATAGGCCCTGTCTTTTATAAAAAGTACGTTACCCATACCATCATGAGAAATGCTCTGAATAAAATAGTTCACGGATTTTCGTTTCCTTACTTCCGAGACAAGTTCTTCAAGTTGCCTAAATGCGGTAGCATCTATTATTATGCTGTCTTCATCATGAATTTTCTCCCACGAAATACCATCCTTGGGAAACTTTCCAGATGAGATAGAGTCATGACAATCCCAGGACATCTCACCGAAAATTTCTTTCAATGTCCTGTCTTCTTTAACCTCCACCCAAAAGCAATTTTTATTTGTGCTTGTTGGGAAATAAAGGTATTTGCATAGAATGCCATCGTCATACGTTTTCGTACATCCGCATAAGATGATTACAAAAAAGAAAATAATGTTTTTTTTCATTAGTACACAACTCTTTTATTTAGACCATGTTCTTTACGTAATTTGTTTTCTGTATATTTTTCATTGCCTATAATACCTACAGTTTCTAATTCACTGGTTTCTTCTTGTGTTTCATACAATTTACCATCTACGTCCCTGTAAATATACGATGATTCTTCTCCATCCTTTGGCGCATTGCCATTCATTGCTGAATATGCATGAATTAACTCATGTCCAACCACGATTTCCATAGGTATAGTTTCAACTACAGTTTTTTCTGTATTGGAGTCCTGAACTTTTAAATCCAGAGAAGATGACGGGTTCAGATTAATATAACCATCCGTACCTTTACCATTGGATGCGTCTTTAGGGAAATAACTATGATATCTATTCCTATCGCTTTCACTCCCTATCTGGATTCCAGTAGTACGTTTGTGACCAATCACATCTCTCAGCAAAGATGTTCCGACATCCAGTTTCTTGTCTCTATTGTCCCATCTTCTACCGCCAATTGTCACTTCACCTGTTTTCCTATTCAATAACAGATTGTCATTTGTCAATTTCTGCATATAACCTAATGTCCTCATCTGCTCATCATGGGTTCCAACTAAAAATATTTTCCTTCCATCAGGATCAATTAGTCTGATAGGATTGTTAAGACAATACACATACGGACTAACGCTATAGTATTTCTCCGCCAACGGGTCTATCCTGTCCCATCGGGCTGTCACGGGATTATACTGACGCGCACCGTAGTCGTATGTATTAAGTCCGTGCATCTTGTCTAACTCCTTTCCGTTATATTTATACTGTTGGAAGTCACTTGTAGCAGCAGAACCATCACAGAACTGGGCTCCAAATGGGTAGTAGTTCATCGTCTGCACTACAGTCCCCGTGCTGTTGCTGGCTTTCGTCACCTGACGTACATTGCCCAGGTGGTCCTTGTCATAGTACAGAAAGGTGAAATTGTCCTGCGTGGCATTATATTGTGTGGCTTGGCAATAGCCCTCATCAAACTGATACTTATCTATCCTGCCGTTTCTCAACGTGAGAGCACCGCCCAGCAGGTAGTCGGTAGAGTCAGTGAACAGAATCTCCGACGGCATGAGTTCCCTCGCGCTGCCTATGGCAACGGTGATGTTGGGAACTGCAGTCTGATACACCACGCGCAGTTTCTCGCCCGTGGCACTATAGACATATTTCGTCACGTTTCCGTCGGTGAATTGTATCCTGACCGGGTTGTTCAGGCAGTCATAGTCTATCCTCGCTATCCTGCGGCTGGCGTCACTCGTAAGTGACCCTGCATCGTTGTATGTCAGTGGATACTCCTGCCCAGCCACGCCGTCGAAGTCCGTCGCCCCTGCGTACGGAAGTCTCCAGACATTGTCGAACACGCTTGCCAACTGGTTCCCCTCGTATGTCATCCGCAGGTCGTCAACCAATCCGAAGCCTCCGTGCATCGCGTCCTGGAGCCCGCAACGTCGCAGCCTCTTGATGTTTCCGTTGCAGTCGTACTCCGCCTGCTCGTTGAAGTAGTTTCTGTTACCTGTCAGGTTGTCGCCTGTTCCGAAAAGCGCCAGGTACAGGCGGTTGCATCCATCGTACCTCAGGTTGTAGCCCTTGTATTCGCTGTCATTCCTTGCCTTCCACCGCACGGTGCTTATGTTTCCGTTGTGGCATGCGCTGTCAAGACCGTCGGCATAGTACAGGTCTTCGCGGAATCCTCCGCTGCTGACGCTCTTGAGCCATCCGTGCACGTCGTAGGTATATGAGCAGTATGACTTGGAGTTCCTTATCGTTTGCCGCCCCTTGGTGCTCAGCCTTCCGATGGCATCGTAGGAGTATTCCGTGTCGCGTGACTGCGCGGTGCCCCCGTGGCTGACGGACAGGCTCATTTTTGTCTTCTTGCCGTACCGGTATGTGTAGCCGGTCTTCGCCGTGAAGTCGCCCCCGTAACCTACGCCTACCCTGACCTCCGTGCTGTCAACGGCGCCCGTGAAGGTGTATTCGGTGCTGACATCCTCAATGTGCCCGCCGAGTCCCTTGCGCACAGTCCTCACCGCCTGACCCTTGCGGTCGTACACGGTGACAGTGCCGAGGGCCTCGCCGCCGGTAGCGTACACCACCTGTCCCGTAAGGTAGCCGATGGCGTGCTGTCTCTGTTCCTGTCCAATGGTTAATGCAGGCATCGCGCTTGTAAGGTTGTTGCCGATGAATT
>NZ_NPJB01000017.1:0-30732 GCF_002251345.1 Prevotella sp. P4-119
GTATATAGGACAAGAATCTGTGGCGGACTTGACATTTTTTCTCTCAAACACTGCCCGATTCGGGGAAATGACATTAGGTTTTTTATCCCGACTGGCTTATAATTCGGGGGTTTTATGTAAATTTGCAAAACAATAACAAACAATAGAAATCATTCCCATAGCGTATGAATATCATTATGGTCAGACACACCCGTGTCAATGTTGCACCAGGCACCTGTTATGGTCAGACAGACGTTAGCGTAGCCGATACTTTTCAGCAAGAAGCAGAACAAACAAAAGCACAGCTTGAAACATATTGGAAGGATGGTTTTCCTGATGCTGCATTCACTTCACCACTTACCAGGGCGCGATTGTTGGCAGACTATTGTGGCTTTGCCTCTGCCAACGCCGACAAGCGATTGATGGAAATGAACATGGGCGATTGGGAAATGCAACGCTACGACAACATTACAGACCCCTATCTGCAACAATGGTATGATGATTATCTGCATTTGCCGACACCCAATGGCGAGAGTTTTCCAATGCAGTATCAACGGGTAGCCTCCTTCTTCGACGAATTGAAAGATCACAACTACCATCGGGTGGTCATCTTCGCCCACGGTGGTGTACTTGCCGCAGCTTCCATCTATGCCAAGCTCTATTCCCCAGAAGAGGCATGGAAGCATCAGACACCTTATGGTGGGGTGATAGAATTGAATATCGCCCCATAAAGCGCATCATACAGAACGTAAAAAAGAGTGAAGAACCTGATTCTTCACTCTTCTTTTATGATTTCAACTGTTCTGTTACTGTTTAGCGATAATCTTACCACCCTCTTCAATGGCTTGCATATTCAGCGGAATAAGACCATGATGACGTTCAGGCAACGTTTTGAAAAGAGCTTTCTCTACGCCAGCAGTACTTACAACAGGGGCAACCTTGAGCAGTCCACCCAACACAATCATGTTGAACACCTTGCCGTTTTTCATCTCGGCAGCCTTGTCCATCGCATCAATACGATATACTGTGATGTCGCTACGTGTAGGAGGATTAATGATTCCGAAACTGTCGTATATCAGAATGCCACCAGGTTTGAGTTTTGGTTCAAACTTTTCCAGCGAAGGTTGGTTGAGCACAATGGCAATGTCAAACTTACTGAGGATTGGTGACGATATCTTCTCGTCACTCACAATGACTGTGACATTGGCAGTACCACCACGCTGTTCTGGGCCGTAAGCAGGCATCCATGTCACTTCATTATTGTCCATCAGTCCCGAATAGGCCAGGATTTTACCCATAGAGAGTACACCTTGTCCTCCGAAACCGGATATGATGATTTCTTTTTTCATTGCTTCGTTGTTTATTTCCTGTTGATTGACTAAAGTCCCGTAGTGTCCTTGAGGTCACCCTTTGGATAGTATTTGAACATGTGTTCTTCCATCCATTCGTTAGCGGCCTTAGGTGACATTTTCCATCCACTATTGCAGGTTGATACAATCTCTACAAGACTACTTCCCTTTCCTGCCATCGAAGCTTCGAAAGCCTTACGTATGGCTTTCTTGGCACCACGTATGGCAGCCACAGTTTCCACACTCTGACGAGTCACATAGCATGTGCCTTCGAGTGTAGAAGCAATCTCGGTGATGTGAAGGGGATATCCATGAAGATCAGCCTGACGACCATAAGGACAGGTAGAAGTCTTCATTCCCATCAAGGTAGTAGGCGCCATTTGTCCGCCTGTCATACCATATATAGCATTATTGATGAAGATAATAGCGATATGTTCACCACGATTCAAGGCATGGATGGTCTCACATGTTCCAATACAAGCCAAGTCGCCATCACCTTGATAGGTAAACACAAGACGGTCAGGCCAAAGCCGTTTAACGGCAGTAGCCACAGCAGGAGCACGTCCATGGGCAGCTTCCTGCCAGTCGATGTCCAGATAGTTGTAAGCAAAGACGGCGCATCCCACTGGTGACACGCCAATGGTTTTATCGGCCATACCCATTTCCTCGATGACCTCAGCCACCAACTTATGTACCACACCATGTGAACAACCAGGGCAATAATGCATGTGGTTGTCGTTCATCAGGGTCGGTTTCTGATATACCAGATTCTCCGGTTTAATGATTTCGTTCTCCATAGTTACCTCATCTTCTTTATAGCTTCAACGATTTCCTCTGGCTCGGGAACAATACCTCCCAAGCGACCGAAATGCTCTACAGCGATATCGCCGTTAACAGCCAGGCGCACATCCTGTACCATTTGTCCGGCGTTGATTTCTACCACAAGTACGCCTTTCTTGCCTTTTGCCACTTGAGCGATAGCTTCTGACGGGAATGGCCACAGCGTGATGGGGCGCAACAGTCCCACCTTCAGTCCTTCTTCGCGAGCCATTTCCATAGCTTTCTGTGTCAGACGTGCTGCACTACCGAAGGCCACAACGATAAAATCAGCATCATCACACTGGATGGTTTCATAGCGTACTTCCTTCTCGCGGATGGTCTTATACTTCTCTTGGAGATGAAGATTTCGCAACTCCATAGCCTCAGGTTTGAGTTCGAGCGACGTGATGATATTGGGTTTGCGGTCTTTGGTGCGTCCGATAGTAGCCCAAGGACATTCTTTTCTGATTTCCTCTTCTGTGCGACGCGGTTTGATGGGTGGCAAAACAACCTTTTCCATCATCTGTCCTATCACACCATCAGCCAAAATCATGGCAGGGTTACGATATTTGAAAGCCAGCGTAAATGCGAGATCCACAAAGTCTGCCATTTCCTGAACGCTATCAGGAGCTAAGACGATGGTATTATAGTCACCATTACCTCCTCCACGAGTAGCTTGGAAATAGTCGCCCTGTGAGGGTTGGATGGTTCCCAGTCCGGGTCCTCCGCGTTGCACGTTGATAAACACACCGGGCAGTTCTGCACCAGCCATATAGGTAATACCTTCCTGCATCAATGCGATGCCTGGCGATGATGACGAGGTGAGCACGCGCTTTCCTGCAGCGGCTCCACCATAGATCATATTGATAGACGCCACTTCACTTTCAGCCTGCAACACCACCATACCGGTGGTTTCCCAGGGTTTCAGTTCAGCCAGAGTCTCGATGACCTCACTCTGCGGAGTGATAGGATATCCGAAATATCCGTCAGCACCACAGCGGATGGCAGCATGGGCCAAGGCCTCATTGCCTTTCATGAGTGTTACTTCCTGTTCTACCATAATCTTATCCCTCCATTTTTTGACGATATACAGTAATACAAGCGTCCGGACACACAATGGCGCACGAAGTGCAACCTGTACACTTGTCTATCTGTGCAGGTTCCACATAGGGATAGCCATGCACATTGACACGATTGGCCAATACAATAACGCCTTGTGGACAAGCATTTACACACAGCGCACATCCTTTACAGCGGTCGGTATCAACCACAACAGCTCCTTTAACCTTTGCCATAATTTTTATATTTTATGGGTTATACGAATCCTTGTGATAATAGTTCAGGATATCGTCAAGCATTTGCTTTGCTTCGACAGCAGGACTCTCTGGGTCAATCTCGATGGCTTTCAAGTAATTGTTGATAGCTCCTTGCCAGTCGGCCTGTCTGCGGCAAGCATTACCTTGTTCATAATATTCCTGAGCTGTCATTATTCTCTATTTATAGTATTCCTTCTTACCAGCAGCCAAAGTATTCTTCATCAGCGAGCAGATAGTCATCGGCCCTACTCCACCGGGCACGGGAGTGATAAACGAACACTTAGGTGCTACCTCATCAAACTTGACGTCACCATTAAGACGGAATCCGCTTTTGCGTGTGGCATCAGGTACTCGAGTGGTGCCCACGTCAATAATAACTGCACCAGGCTTCACCATGTCTGCTGTAACGAAGTCGGGACGTCCAATGGCAGCGATGATGATATCAGCATTTCTACATTCCTCTTTGAGGTTCTCCGAATGAGAGTGACAAACAGTAACGGTAGCATCGCCATATTGTTTCTGCATCATGAGTTGTGCCATAGGTTTGCCCACGATATTGCTTCTGCCCAATACGACACACTTCTTGCCACTTGTTTGAACATTATAGCGCTTGAGCAAAGTAATAATGCCCAATGGTGTGGCAGAAATGAAGCAAGGCAATCCAATAGCCATACGTCCTACGTTGACGGGATGGAATCCATCCACATCCTTTCGATAGTCGATGGCTTCAATCACTTTCTGCTCATCAATATGTTTGGGCAATGGCAACTGTACAATGAATCCATCGACATCGGCATCTTTGTTCAACCGATCGACGCACTTCAGCAGTTCCTCTTCAGTAATATTGTCCTCATAGCGGATAAGGGTTGATTTAAATCCACAAGCTTCGCAAGCCAGTACTTTATTTTTCACATAGGTCTCCGAACCACCGTCGTGACCTACCAACACTGCTGCCAAATGAGGTTGCTTACCTCCATTGGCCATGATGCCTTTCACCTCTTCCGCTATTTCAGCCTTAATAGCCGCTGCGGTTGCTTTACCGTCTATCAGTTGCATAAAGTTTATTTCGTTTGAATTGTTATGTTTCTGTGTCCTTTATCTATAAGAACATTAAATCTTGGGCATTCCACCCTTCATGTGGCGCATGGCATTAGCCATCTGCATCATTTTCGAGCTATTGCCGCCTGTCATCATCTTCATCACCTTACGGGTCTGCTCAAACTGTTTGAGCAGGCGGTTCACATCTTCTATCTTTGAACCACTACCCTTTGCTATACGCTGACGACGACTTTGATTGATGATATCTGGGTTTGCACGTTCTTTGGGTGTCATCGACTGAATGATGGCCTCAACACCTTTAAAGGCATTATCATCGATATCCACATCCTTGATAGCTTTTCCTACACCAGGTATCATGGCTGCAAGATCTTTGATATTACCCATTTTCTTGATTTGCTGAATCTGACTCATGAAGTCGTTGAAATCAAACTTGTTCTTGCGAATCTTCTTCTCAAGTTCTTTGGCCTGTTTTTCATCAAACTGTTCCTGAGCACGTTCAACAAGTGATACGATATCACCCATTCCAAGAATACGGTCTGCCATACGATCAGGATGGAATACATCAATAGCTTCCATCTTTTCACCTGTTCCCACAAACTTGATGGGTTTGGTGACAACAGTACGAATGGAAAGGGCAGCACCACCACGGGTGTCACCATCGAGTTTGGTGAGTACTACACCATCGAAGTCTAGCCGATCGTTAAACTCCTTGGCAGTATTAACAGCATCCTGACCCGTCATGGCGTCAACCACGAAGAGCGTTTCATCTGGATTGACAGCCTCTTTGAGCGTAGCTATCTCGTTCATCATCTCCTCATCAACGGCCAAGCGACCAGCAGTATCGATGATGACAACATTATAGTTTTTAGCCTTCGCTTCACGAATGGCATTATTGGCAATCTCTACAACATTTTTATTATCTGGCTCGGAATATACAGGTACACCAACACTCTCGCCCACTACGTGCAACTGCTGGATAGCAGCAGGACGATAGACGTCACATGCCACGAGCAATGGATTCTTATGCTGTTTGTTTTTCAGCATATTAGCAAGTTTTCCGCTGAACGTTGTCTTACCCGAACCTTGCAGACCCGACATCAGCACGATGGCAGGACGATTCTCTAATGTAAGTTCGACAGCTTTACCGCCCATCAGTTCAGCCAGTTCGTCGTGTACAATCTTCACCATCAACTGACTGGGCTTCACAGCAGTCAGCACATTCATACCCATGGCTTTCTGCTTTACACTATCAGTAAAGCTCTTGGCTACCTTATAGTTGACGTCAGCATCCAATAAAGCACGACGCACATCTTTCAAGGTTTCTGCCACGTTTATCTCGGTGATTTTTCCTTCACCTTTCAGTATCTTGAACGAACGTTCAAGTCTTTCACTTAAGTTTTCAAACATATCTTATTACTTATATCTTTGGTGCAAAGATACAAATTAGAACCCGAAATACCAAATTTTACTGCACGTAATGCTTGGGAAAAATACAACCGCCCCTTCTATTTGCACACCACAAAACGGAATGTGCAATATCTGTAATCGAGAATCGCCATCAGAGATGGAAAAGAAAAACGGCCGGCAGCATACCGACCGCTTTCATACTAAACTAAACAAATACTATTACCATTTTTGTGTCTGTGATGTTCTTAACACGTTGCAAAGGTACGCCTATTCTCCCAATGCCACAATACCTAAAAATGAGGGATTAGCCAAACACAAAGCGTATGGACTCATAGATTTGCATGAATAGTATATAGAAAAGTATGAAAGGAGTAATACTACGGAGTCCATCCAACAACGAGTCATAGACATGCCCGATATGACGGATTCGCTCCATTACCGCTCCATATAACATGGATGAGGTGACGATGGAGAATGCCAATACAGGAAGGAGGCTTGAAGCGAATGGCGACGGAAACAGATGTCCGGTAGCGCTCAACAACACGGCATGGGGCAGTATGGTCAGCAAAAGTAATGCCACAGCATAGACCACCAAGAGTCCCAGACTCATCAGCAAGGCACGGCGTTCGCGATAGGTATTGCTGTAGGCCAATACTCCACATCGGCGCAAGCAACCATAAGCCATTCCCATCAACAATATATTCACCATCAATGGCGTTGCCAATATCTCAGAGAAATGTCCGAAAAACCAGCGCAATCCTTCACTAGACAGGAGAGAACGAACTTGATCGTTTGGAAATGCCGCACTCCATATCCACGAAAACAAGATTAACGCCACCTCTGCCATTGCCAAGGTTGTTGCAAAATATGCTAATCGCTTTTTCACCATATCGACATACTCATACTGATTACTCTCTTCACCTCTAATCGGTCAGTTTCATCACTCTGCGTCAGGTTCAAGATTGTCAAGGTCGAGGATACGCAACTCCAAGGCTCTTACCACCAAACGGGTGGCGTTAACACTCTCTCCTTCAGGAAAGAGTTTGTGGACCAGTTCATTCTGTCGCTTCTCCAGACTCTTCACGCCAAAGGGCATTCCCCGCAGGTTGGTAATCTGTTCTTTAGTATAGCCGAGGGCCAGATGACGCAGGAAACGCTCATCATATTCATCAATCTCATAGTTGACCAAAGCCTCTTGACGTACCAGTTGCATGGTAACATCCCGTTTGAAACGCTCAACAATCTTTTTGAGTATAGGTTCGTTGAATACCAGTTGTTTGCCTTCCATCACAGCTCCGACATCTGAACGAGTCAGCAATTCTCCACTTTTAAGAATGATGCCGTCTGCTCCCGCATCGAGTGCATCAACCCATAGTTTCTCATTGAGAATCTCGCCGGTAAAAATCAGCACTTTTACCTCTTTATAGTTTTGTTTGGTCTGACGACAGATTTCCACGCCAACAGTTGTAGAACCTCCAAGTCCGAGGTCAAGCAATACCAAGTCCGGTCTTTGCTGACGGATCAGCTTCCAATAGTCAGCTTCATTGCTTGCCGTACCTATGATGTCGGCTTCAGGAATATCGTTTCTGATGATTCCTTCCGTGCCTTTAAGTTCCAACGGCACATCTTCTACGATAATAAGTTTAAAGTTTTCCATATTTGGGTAATGTTAATTTCACATAAGTTTTACCATCCTCTACTGTTGCCCAAATACCACAACCACGCAAGTTTGTTGTTTCTCCATGATCGCGCACCACCTGTCGGCATAACAGATAAGGTATATGTTCTGAAGAGGAAGGGGTGAAGAGTGTTTCTGCCTCCTCCTTTGAAATATTCATGTGTGGTTGGGTAATAGTAAAGAGCCAATAACGGTTGTCTTTGCTCTCTACACTAACCTCGCTGTCTTTTTGCACCAAGATTTGCCACATCACATTCAGCGCATGGCTATCTCCCAAAACTTGATGACCATAGCAATCGACAGCCTTGAGATGAAGATGGAAGCGTTCCACTTGTCGAAGTGCTTGTTCGCTGAGAATACCATAGAGTTCGCGATAGTAGCTGACCACTTCTGCGAGATTGTTCTGATCATCTGCAGAAGCCAACTGTCGGATGCGGTTGGGATAATACATGGTCTCATGTTTTAGCGTTGACAAACAGTTGTCAAGTACGGCATTGGTAACATGAAGATTGCTACATTCAAGTTCTGCCCGCCGCAATTCGTCATCCGCCAGTTCGATATCTATGCGTTGTTTTTTCTCCCTATTGAACTGTTTATATAGTCGATGCCGATAATATTGCATATAGTAGGCTGGGATGAGAAGCATGAGGATGATGATGAGCAGAATGACCGCGATACGCTTATTAGATTGCGATTGCTGCATTTTTCGGCAATAGTCAGCAAGGGTATTGTCTGCTGAGAGTTCTTTATACAGTTGGGTGTAGGCTTTGTTATTATAAGCATAGAGTTGCCAATCGTGAAGGGCAAGGGCTGCCACCGCACTCTCATTACGAATGTCGAGCACTACTTGATAGTTGACATCAACACTATCGTGCAGCCACGCTATTTCTGGCGATAGTGTGGCACTCTCGTCAATCAGTTTCATGAGCAGGCAGCTGTCAGAGCGTTGTTTGAGATACTGCAAGTTAAGGTATTTCATGCATGAATCTGCAAATTCCAACGTGCGTTCATACGTTCCGTTGATGTTGGAGAAATAGGCTGAGTCTGCATAGATATGAGCCTGATTGCGGTTATATTGAGCGACCATGGTGTTCCACCCTACCATTAGCAACAACAATACTGTGAGCGTACGACGAACTCCTTTGGGCAATCGGAAGGCAAACCTACTCCCCTTTCCTACTGCGCTTTCTGCAGTCAGCGTACAGACGCTGAAGATGCTGCTTATCTTACGGTATTTCTCAATAATACCTTTACAGTTCATCAATCCGAACCCATGCGAGCGTTGTTCTCCTGTTGGCGTTTCGCCCACATGATCTATTACTGGCTTGGCATCGAAGAGATGGTCGAGGGTCTGTTGGTCCATTCCTTTGCCGGTATCGCTAACCGTTACCTCCACGTATGTTTCAGTTTCGCTGGCGCTGACCGTCACGAGTCCATTACGTTCTGTAAACTTCCGGGCATTATCTGCCAACGTATTAAGCATGAAGAGGGTGAGCACTCTGTCGGCCTTGACTACTGCGGTAGTTGGTTCCACTTCGAGTGTCACTTGTTTCATATTGAATCCTGTACGACTATGGGCAACAATATCGAAGAGTCCTTGAAGTGGGAAACTCTCGATATGGAGATTCAGACTGCCTTGACGCAATTGAATCCATTGTGTCAGCACATCATTATATTTATTGATTTGATCGGTCAGTTCCTGAATATAGCCAAGCCGTTCCTGCCGTATCTTGAGCATATTCTGCTGTTCATCAGTCGAAGGTTTAGCATGAGGAGTGTCCCCGAGTCGCTTCACTTCATGGAGAATACGGTCTATGAGTGGTATGATGCTGATGACAAGTGCGACCTTGGCCCGCTGTTCCAAATGCTGTTTTTCGTTGCGCTCCACCCTCATCCATGCTTCTGCAACTTCTTCTTGCTTTTGTTCCAGGATCTCTGTCAGTTGGTTGTCCTGCTTCTGCCTGCGGTTCATGCGGTTGAAGATCCAAAGTAACAGTATCAGCAGGAAGATGGCCACGATAACGGCTATTATCATGACGTTAAGTTGCATGGAAGCCACTTCATACATATTGGCGCGTGCTTCTAATTCACGATCCTGACGAGTGCGTTCCTGTATATCGATATAAACATTGCGGTTATAATCGCTTTGGGGTTTATCGTTGAGAGCCGCATAGGCCACACTCATCTGTTCGCGAATACTTGCCACAAGGTCTGGAGCCTGATTGATGCGTTTGTCTGCCAATGCTTGGTAAAGGTGTTTGAGGGCTTGGCGGTCGTCTCCCATGACATGGTAGCATGTGGCCAGCGTGCGGTGTGCACCTGCAATCTGATAGACATCGCCAAACTGCCGGAACAGCATGAGTGCCTCTTCTGCCAGTTGCAGGTCATTCTGACGTTCTGCCAAAGCCTCTTTGGCGTTGGCTTCAAAGTAGGGATAATGACAACGTTCTGCCATGGAAACACAATGGAAAAGATTTTCTATTTCTTCGTTGGCAATATCTTCGGCTGTTCCCTCTATGATAATACCTCCTGCGCCGATATTGTAGAGGTAATTAAGATACTGTGCTGTGTCGCGACGCACATCATCCTCGTTGATTTGTCGAATGGCATTGGAGGCTTGTCGCTCCAAACCTACATAATAATAGTAGGTGGAATTGACGATGGCCAATTCGCTCTCGGCATAAATCATCCGTCGGGTATCTCTTGGCGAGAGTGCTGCACGCTCTTCGTTGATACGGCGCAAACAGTTTAGTGCTCGTTCGCGATGCTCATAAAAATCACGATTGCGAGAACGACGTTGACAGAGTCGCATCAGTTGCACTTGCGAGACGAGTTGTTCTATCTGATTGTCGGTTAGCGTAGCAGCCTCTGTCAGTTGCTGTTCTGCCTTGGCATAATCCATCCGGACAATATTGGCGAAGGCCAGATTGTTGAGTGCTTCTGCCTTTCCGTCATCGTCATACTGTGCCAGTTGGAGGGCTTTTCGGGCATAATGCTCCACAGAATCCAACGAGCGGTAATGGGCTTCATAGGCCTTGTCGTTGAATTGTTGTACATCTTGCCGTGGAGGAGCCTGACATGAGCTCGTCAGCAGAAGGAGTGCTAATGGTGCAATAAAAAAAACGTAAAGGAGATTAAGAAATGAACTCTCTGCTTTTATCGCATCGTGTTTCATATCTTAATCTCCTTTTGTTTATGATGATAATAAGCCGATGATTTTCTCCTTTTAGCAAAGGGAGTGAGTCATCATGCGCGAGCAGCGGCTACATAGCCAAGTGCTTCCTTGCACTTGTCGGTAACATACTGCCAGTCGCCGGCTTTTACCTTGTCAGCGGGGAAGAGCTTCGAGCCCATACCTACGCAATAGACGCCAGCCTTGAACCATGCTTTGAGGTTTTCGGCTTCTGGAGCCACACCACCTGTAACCATGATTTTTGACCAAGGCATTGGAGCCTTCAGACCTTTTACCATGTTGGGACCTACCACATCGCCAGGGAACACCTTGGTCAGGTCGCATCCCAGTTCCTGGGCTTTACCGATTTCGCTGACTGTCATGCAGCCTGGGCAATAAGGCACAAGGCGGCGGTTGCACACGGGAGCAATTTCGGGATTGAACAATGGACCAACCACGAAGTTGGCACCCAACTGCAGATAAAGAGCTGCTGTGGGAGCGTCAACTACAGAACCGATACCGAGAGCCAGTTCGGGGCACTCTTTATCAGCCCATTTCACGAGTTCACCAAAAATCTCGTGGGCGAAATCGCCACGGTTGGTAAATTCGAATGCACGGACACCACCTTCGTAGCAGGCTTTTACCACATTCTTACAAACCTCAAGGTCTTTATTGTAGAATACAGGAACCATTCCTGTATCGCCGATTTTCTTCAGTACGGCTATCTTATCAAATTTACTCATAATGATTGCTATGATTAGAATGATTAGCGCTGAACACGTCCGTTGGCATTTCCGCCAGCCAAAGCCTCTACCTCGTCAGCACTTACAAGGTTGAAGTCGCCGTTGATAGTATGCTTCAGAGCTGAAGCAGCTACTGCAAACTCAAGGGCTTCACCCTGAGTTTTCTTGGTGAGCAGACCATGGATCAGACCACCAGAGAATGAGTCGCCACCACCTACGCGGTCGATGATGGGGTTGATCTCATAACGCTTCGACTGATAGAACTCCTTGCCATCGTAGATCAAAGCTTTCCAACCGTTGAAGGTTGCTGAGTAAGACTCACGAAGAGTAGATACTACATATTTGAAGCCGAAAGTTTCCTTCATCTGCTTGAAGATAGTCTCATAACCTGAAGCATCGGTCTTTCCACCTTCTACATCGGCATCGGGTTTGAATCCGAGACAGAGTTCTGCGTCTTCCTCGTTACCAATACATACATCAACATACTGCATAAGTGGACGCATGATAGAGATTGCTTTCTCTGAGGTCCAGAGCTTCTTACGGAAGTTCAGGTCAACAGAAACGGTCACTCCGTGACGCTTAGCAGCCTCACAAGCCAGACGGGTCAGCTCGGCAGCTTTGTCAGAAATGGCAGGAGTAATGCCTGACCAATGGAACCACTGAGCACCTTCCATGATTTTATCAAAGTCGAAATCGGATGCATCAGCCTCGGCAATAGCGCTGTTGGCACGGTCGTAGATAACCTTTGATGGGCGCATAGAAGCACCAGTCTCTGCATAGTAAAGACCGACACGGTCACCACCGCGAGCCACAAATTCGGTATTCACGCCATAGCGGCGCAGTGCGTTAACGGCAATCTGACCAATCTCGTGCTTGGGCAGTTTGCTGACAAAATAGGCTTCATGACCATAGTTGGCCACTGAGATTGCCACATTAGCCTCACCTCCACCGGGGATGATGCGGAATGATTCACTCTGAATGAAACGGTCGTTGCCGTTGGGTGACAGGCGAAGCATAATTTCGCCCAATGTTACGATTTTTGCCATTTGTTTTAGTAATTATCTGCTGTTTGATATTTTGTTTGCAAAAGTACATATTAAATTTCAAACGTGCAAATTCTATACTGTTTTTTCGATTTAAATATGCCGTAAACGTTTTAGTCTGACCTTTTTTTGCCCCTAAAGACGGCAGAAACAGACTATAAGAGTCATGCTATTCCGTATTGGTTATCATATACCTATTTTATATATATGTTTCAGAGTTTCTTCAGCACTTGATAGAATTTCTTCAGAACATCCACAATACCTTTATACAACTTTCGCATGATTCCGCCACAGCTTGCCACTCTTCATTTCTTACCATCAAACTCCCATTATCGTCTGTTATTTCTTGGGACTTACTTAGGACTCACTTAGGACTTATCGCTTGTAAACATCCCGAAGCCATTCCCAAGGCATCCCGAAGCCGAGAGCAAAGGCTTAAGTTTACTTTAAGACTATGCCGAGGCGAAAATGGCTCGACCAAAGGTCAAGGCATCCCGAAGCCGAGAGCAAAGGCTTAAGTTTACTTTAAGACTATGCCGAGGCGAAGATGGCTCGACCAAAGGTCAAGGCATCCCGAAGCCGAGAGCAAAGGCTTAAGTTTACTTTAAGACTATGCCGAGGCGAAAATGGCTCGACCAAAGGTCAAGGCATCCAGAAGCCGAGAGCAAAGGCTAAAAATCGGTAATATATAACCACTCAATCCCTCCCCCACAACCAAACATGATACTATTATGCCATTTTCTGATACCAAGGACAGACTACATCTTAAGAAACAGACAAAGAAAAACGAGTTTTCTTTTTGTATTTTGAGCGAATTACATTACCTTTGCAACAACTATGGATACAGGCAAAATAAGAATCAAGGATATTGCCGAACGTGCTGGCGTCAGCGTCGGCACGGTCGATAGGGTGCTCCATAAGCGTCCCAACGTGTCGAAAAGCGCACTCGAGAAAGTAGAAAAGGCTTTAGCAGAAATGGACTACAAGCCCAATATGTATGCCTCTGCACTGGCGTACAACAAGTCGTACCAATTCTTTTGCATCCTTCCCAAACACGAATCGGAAGCATATTGGGACGAAGTGGAAGAAGGCACCCTGGCAGCATGCGAACGCTTCCGTGACTTCAGAGTCTCGGTCAAACTGCTCTATTACAATAGGTTTGCGACAGACACTTTTGAAAAGGTTATGGACGAATGTCTCAAGGAAGAACCAGACGGCATCATCATGGTGCCGACAAAAATCGACGTCATGCGCAAATACTGCGACTTGATTCACCAATGGCAGATTCCATTCGTACTACTCGACTCATACATGCCGGACCTCAAACCGCTGACATTCTTCGGACAAGACTCATTCTCCAGCGGATATTTTGCAGCACGCATGCTCATGATGCTCGCTCCTCACGAGACAGAAATCATGCTGATGAAACAAATGCGCAACGGCAACGTGGCATCAAAACAACAAGAAAACCGAGAAACGGGATTCCGACACTACATGCACGACCATTTCCCTGATGTAACGATTACAGAAGTTAACCTGTCACTCGACACCGAACGCGAACAATACGATGATATTCTCGAAGAATTCTTCACCTCGCATCCACTCATACACCATTGCATCACCTTTAATTCGAAGGCACATCTGGTAGGAGAATTTCTACTACGCTCCAACAGAAGAAACGTGCAGATTATGGGATACGACATGGTGCCCAAGAATGCTGAATGCGTACGCCAGGGAAGCATCTCATTTCTTATCGCACAGCATGGATTCATGCAAGGATACACCTGTGTCGATGCACTTTTCCGAGCCATCGTACTGAAAAAAAAGGTGGAACCCATCAATTATATGCCCATCGAACTCCTCACCAAGGAGAATATCGACTTCTACCGACGTAACAACATCGGATAAACAGCTTCAGAAAACAAACTAAACTACTATACAAAATGAAACCACTCAAGACTTATCTCAAAATCAATCCAGCCGACTCGGTTGTAGTATGTCTCGAAGCCAAACAGAAAGGCGACATCATCGAAATCGACGACCAACAGATTTTCGTCAATCAAGACACTCCTGCCGGACACAAAGTGCTCATCAAGGATGTGAAACAAGGCGAAGACATCATCAAATACGGCTACCCTATCGGACATGCAAAGACTGACCTAAAAGCAGGCGACTGGGTAAACGAAAACAATCTGAAAACAAACCTCAGCGGAACACTTGAATACACCTATCAACCCGTTGATGCAACACTCAATATTGCCGACGAACACCGCACCTTCAAAGGTTATCTACGCAAAAACGGCGACGTAGGCGTACGAAACGAAATATGGATCGTTCCGACCGTGGGATGCGTCAACGGAATTGCAGAACAACTGGCACACAGACTGCAAGCAGAAACCCACTGCGAAGGTATTGACGCCATTTGGACTTGGCACCACAATTTCGGATGCTCACAACTCTCAGACGATCACGAGAATACTCGAAAAGTGCTACGCGACATCTGCCTACACCCCAATGCAGGTGGTGTACTCGTACTCAGTCTCGGATGTGAGAACAATCAACCCGAAGACTTCATGGCTATGTTGGGAGACTACGACAAAGACCGCATCAAACTGCTTGTCACACAACGTGTTGAAGGAGACGAAGTAGAAGCCGCCATGCAGGAACTACGCCAACTCTATCAAAACGCACGTCAGGACAAGCGCGTTGACGTACCCGTCAGCAAGCTCCGCATCGGACTGAAATGCGGTGGTAGCGACGGATTCAGCGGAATCACAGCCAACCCACTCGTGGGAGAATTCAGCGACTGGCTCGTAGCACAAGGCGGAACAAGCGTTCTGACAGAAGTTCCTGAAATGTTTGGAGCAGAAACCATTCTCATGAACCGCTGCAAAACTCCAGAACTCTTCCAGCAAACCGTTTCTATGGTCAACAACTTCAAAGAGTATTTCCTCGCACACGGAGAACCCGTAGGAGAAAACCCAAGCCCAGGAAACAAAGCAGGAGGCATTTCCACCCTCGAAGACAAAGCATTAGGATGCACACAAAAATGCGGAAAAGCACCTGTGAGCGGCGTCATGGAATACGGAGACCGACTGCAACACGACGGACTCAACCTGCTTTCTGCACCAGGAAACGACCTCGTTGCATCTACCGCTCTGGCTGCCAGCGGTTGCCATATCGTACTCTTCACTACCGGACGCGGAACACCATTCGGCACTTTCGTACCCACCATGAAGATTGCCACCAACCCCACTTTGGCAAAAAACAAACCACATTGGGTAGATTTCTCTGCCGGACAACTCATAGAAGGACGCACCATGCAAGAACTGCTGCCTGAATTCATCGACAAAGTACTGGCTGTGGCAAGCGGACAACAGGCACGAAACGAAGAACATGGCTATCGCGAAATATCCATCTTCAAAAATGGAGTTACGTTATAATAAAAGTATAATCACAAAAAAGGTGTAACACAATCGTGAAAAAAGGCATCATTGCACTATCACCACTATTGGTGTTCATCGTCCTATATCTAGTCACGAGTATCATTGCTCGTGACTTTTACAAAGTGCCCATCACCGTGGCTTTCATGGTGGCCTCTATCTATGCGGTCATTATGGCAGGAGGAATCCCACTACGCAAACGCATAGACATCTACAGCCGAGGAGCAGGAACAGGACAGATGATGCTGATGATATGGATTTTTATCTTGGCAGGAGCCTTTGCCAATAGCGCAAAGGCCATGGGATCTATCGACGCTACCGTCAATTTAGCACTTACACTACTGCCCGCCAACATGCTGCTGGCAGGACTGTTTCTGGCGGCTTGCTTCATTTCGCTCTCTGTGGGAACAAGCGTAGGCACAATCGTCGCCCTGACCCCTATTGCAGCAGGCGTTGCCAGTCAGACCGGTACAGCACTACCACTCATGGTGGCAGTCGTAGTTGGCGGTTCGTTCTTCGGCGACAACCTCTCATTCATATCCGACACGACAATTGTTGCTACCTCAACCCAAGGTTGCAGACTCTCAGACAAATTCCGAGTCAACTCCTATATCGTCATTCCTGCAGCCATCGCTATCCTCGCCATATATGTGGTCATGGGACTCCATACTCAGGCACCACAAAAGGTAGGACCAGTATCGCTACTAAAGGTTATACCATACCTCGTCGTTCTGCTGACAGCAGTTTGCGGAATGAACGTCATGGCAGTACTCACGCTGGGCATCGCACTCACAGGAGCCATAGGCCTTATCGACGGATCGTTTGACTTCTACGGATGGATGGGATCCATGGGGCAAGGTATCATGGGAATGGGTGAACTCATCATTATCACCATGATGGCAGGAGGCCTGCTGGAAATCATCAAACACCAGGGAGGAATAGACTTCCTTATCCAGCGCATGACGCGTCATATCCACACCAAACGGGGAGCAGAACTCGCTATCGCCGCTCTGGTATCGCTCGTTGACCTCTGTACAGCCAATAATACCGTGGCAATCATTACAGTAGGAGGTATTGCCAAGCAAATAGGAGACCGTTTCGGAGTAGATAATCGGAAATGCGCATCCATACTCGACACCTTCTCATGCATGATGCAGGGACTTATACCCTATGGAGCACAAATGCTAATGGCTGCAGGACTGGCTGCACTCAACCCCATCAGCATTCTGCCTTATCTCTATTATCCAATGGCAATCGGCTTTACTGCCCTACTCGCCATCTTGTTGCGTTATCCTAAACACGTATCCTGATTATGAACATCATCCAGCGCAATTGTATCCGTCTGCTACGCGAAGGGGCTTTCAACGAGCATCTGACGCTTGAACCCATGTCGGCATGGAAATGGGAACGCGCACTCGTCTTTGCACAAATCCATGATATTACACCATGGGTATTTGACGGAATACGACAGTCTGCCGATGACTTCTTCCTACGTCTTGACGCAAGTCTATTGGCCAACTGGCAACAAGCAACTATTCATGCCGTTTCAGAGCAAGCAGAAGCCGATATCGACAAACAAGAAACCGAAGAACAACGGTTGTCCAATCCCCTACTCAACAGAAAACTGCGCCGACTGCTCCAACAAGCTGAAAAGGAAATATCAATAGAAAGCCTGCAAGCTACTAAGGCTTTCATGCTACGGTTGGTAGGAATCTCGCGCAACCTACTCACACAAGGCATACATCTACGGCGCTTCGTAGAACTGGCCATCTATCTACGAACCACACGCGACAACATCGACTATGAACACATCCGTTCATGGATAACACAACTCTACATGGAACATGTTGCCAGTCTGACAGCTTCCGTATTGGTCAGTCTCTTCGACTTCGATGCCGGCAATATCCCATTTGCAGAGGCATCTTCACCCAAAGAAGCACAGCAACTGATACGCGAATTCATGAAGATTTCAGGCAACGAACTCGATGAATGGTACTTCACACAAGGAGACCATGTCTTTGTCGGCACCAACAATTCCAGTTCTCTTATCTGGCACGTGAGACACTCCTTCAGATACATGTATGTTTTCCCACAAGAGTCACCATTCAATCTTTTGGGAAACTTCATCCATTCCCTATCGCATATCGAAGAATAATCGAATCTGAATATCAGAAATTCCGTTTGATGTAAACGAATCTGAAAAAAAACATATACCTTTGCATCAATCTTGGTAAACCGACCGACGAATCCCCATAGGTTAACGCCATAGAAATGATCACAATTAAATATTATTATTAAAAAACAATTAATCATATGGAAACTAAAGAATTCAACTACTCAGGCATGTGTCTCAACGGTATCATAATGCTCGTGCTCAATCTGTTATGCTTCTTCGGAGGTATTGCATTAGTCATTACAGCCATCAGCATGGAAGAATGGGAACTCGCCTGCTCCATCACCAGCGGTATTGCCGGAGGACTTCTTATACTACTCTCGCTTATCATGGCAGGAGGATTCATCCTCGTAGAACCGGGAGAAGCTCGTGTCCTGATGTTTTTCGGCAAATACAAAGGAACCTTCACCAAGGCCGGTTTCTATTGGATACACCCCTTCATAAACCAAAAGAAACTATCACTCCGAGCACGTAACCTTGATGGGAAACCCATTAAGGTAAACGATAAAACGGGAAATCCTGTAATGATTGGAATGGTACTGGTATGGAAGCTGAAAGATACCTATAAAGCCATGTTTGAAATTGACTCACAGACCATGGCAAGCCAACAAACACAAGGAATCGCTACCGCAGCAGGAATCATGAACGCCTTCGAACTCTTCGTAAGCATTCAAGCAGATGCCGCCCTACGACAAGTGGCTGGACAATATGCTTATGACAACGAAAACAACAACACCCAAGAGCTGACACTACGCGACGGAAGCGATGAAATCAACAAACAACTGGAAGCACATATCGACGAACGACTGGCGATGGCTGGCATAGAAGTAATTGAAGCACGAATCAACTATCTGGCTTATGCACCGGAAATTGCTGCCGTGATGCTGCGTCGCCAACAAGCTACAGCCATTATTGCTGCACGCGAAAAGATTGTAGAAGGGGCCGTATCAATGGTTAAAATGGCACTCGACAAACTAAACAACGAGGGAGTAATGACACTTGACGACGACAAAAAAGCAGCGATGGTGAGCAATCTGCTTGTCGTACTCTGTAGCGATGATGCTGCCCAACCCGTGGTAAATACCAGCGCATCCAACTAAAGAAGTCCTCACACGAACATACCATTAATTACGCATTCCTGATGAAAAATCATCAGGAATGCGTAATTTTGCATACGAAAAACTATAAAAAACAAGCTATATGAAGAATTTCAACTATTATGCTCCAACACAAGTTGCGTTTGGTCGCAATACAGAAAGCCAAGTGGCAGAACTCGTAAAAAAACACGGAGGTTCAAAGGTTTTAATACATTATGGCGGACAAAGCGCCATACGCTCTGGCCTCTTGGCGAAAGTAGAACAGATCCTCACAGAAGCAGGAATAGCATACGTAAAACTGGGAGGCGTAAAACCCAACCCACGTCTTTCACTCGTAAGAAAGGGCATAGAACTCTGTAAGGAGGAAAATGTAGATTTTCTCCTTGCCGTAGGCGGAGGATCTGTCATTGACTCCTGCAAAGCCATATCATCTGGACGATTCTACCTAGGTGATGTATGGACACTATACGAGCACAAGGATCACGCAACACAATATCTTCCTATCGGCTGTATCCTGACTATCCCCGCAGCTGGCAGCGAGATGAGCAACGGCTCGGTAATCACCAATGATGAGGTAGAGAGCTGGCTCAAAAAAGACTATTGCGTAGATGAGTTCAGATGCAAATTTGCCATCATGAACCCAGAACTGACATTCACACTCCCTGCTTGGCAAACAGCATGCGGTATCACAGACATGATGATGCACACCATGGAACGCTATTTCAGCAAAGATGATGACATGGAAACAACTGATGCCATTGCAGAGGCTATACTACGCACTTGCATGAAAGAAGGGCCTTTGGCATTAGCCAACCCTACCGACTATACCTGTCGGGCAAATATCATGTGGGCAGGTACTCTGGCACACAACGACCTCACAGGATGTGGAACAACAGGCGACTGGGCTACTCACAATATTGAGCATGAGCTCTCTGGACTGTTTGACGTGAGCCATGGAGCAGGACTTGCGGCAGTTTGGGGGAGCTGGGCTCGATACACTCGCAACGAGAACCTTCCTCGCTTTGCACGCTTCGCCCACAACGTAATGGGCATCGATACCACTAATATGAGCGATATGGAGGCTTCTGAAACGGGTATCAAAGCGATGGAGCAGTTTTTCCGCTCAATAGGTATGCCAACAGACATACATACTCTCGTTGGCAAAGATATCACCGATGCAGAAATTGAAGAAATGGCACAGAAATGCACCAATGGAGACACCACCACTATCGGTGGACTGAAAATACTTCATGCTGCTGACATCGTGAAAATCTACCAAATGGCCAAGTAATTTCTGTAGAATAAACCACTATCCGCAGAAATGTGCCATTTCATGGCGAGAAAACTTAGGCAGAAAGCCACAAGAATCAAGAATTGACAAGCACATGGCTACAAGCATTTACGCCATACTAAGAAGACCCTTCTATCATATATGCAGGAAGGGTCTTCTTTTTTGCGCGCATTATAGACTCCAGAAGATGTCTCTGTAGGGCCTTTACAAAACCTGAAGGACCTATCAAATGCCCCATTTGTCCGCAGATATCATAATATTTGTTGTCCGAATACATCAATGAGACTTCATGTAAGTGAGTTGCCAAGGCCGGTATTACCATCGGAACAAGCGGTTCTCGCATCTCACGAGACGCCTGGGAGAGGATAAATTTGATAAAATGAGTGCCCCTACCAGTGTTTAGCATCGTTGGAGCGGTAGTACTAAAAATATCGTAAGTCATTGATAATTAATTTTTTAATCATTTAAATTACTTGTTACTTGTTGTGCCGTAATCTCAATCTCAGTTCTCTCAATTAAAAAAAACATACCCCCTAACTTTACTTTCTTATATATATATTATTGATTATTAAATAGTTATAAGTATATAAAGAAGGGGGTTTCGTTTTTCATGTGACTATTTTATAATTGAGATAACTGTGATTGAGATTCTTTCTCTATCGAAAACGACCTGTCAATCGGGTGATGAAGTGGCAGGATTTCCCTCTCCTTGGCGTCAAGGCCATATAAACTGGTTTCCGCCTTGTGAAGCAAGTTCATTTATGGGTAGTAAACATTTTGATAAAAATGTCCTCAAATCGCAAGAAACGTATGATTGGTTTTTGGGGATGTTGTATCTTTGCAACGTGGTTCAAGAGAGAATCACTCATCGCACAAAACATTCCGTCCGCACACAGTCGTAGTCAACTCCTAAGTAAGTCACAAGTGACTCCGCACTAAGTCCCAATATTTAGCGGACAATGATGTGACAAAGATGGGAGAAACAAGGAACAGAACAGGAGAATACCACGATGTGGGAATGTGGAGAGCGAGAAAATATCACATCATGAAACAACAAAACCCGAACATATCCCGATGATGACCCGAACACACAGGGAAGCAATAGTATGATATGAAAGTTAAGCCAAATGAGCAGAGTTAAGTTCACTTGAACTATGCCATGGCGAGAAAAGGTGCCATGAAATGGAACGTTTCTGCGGACTGTTTTTACCTATCAACTCAAAATGGGAAAAGCAATGGAAGAATTATCGTCATGACAATGCCTATGATAATCTGCAAAGGCAATCCCACGATAATATAATCCATAAAAGTATATCGACCGGCTTTCATCACCAAAGCATTGGGAGGGGTTGAAAATGGCGATGCAAAACACATACTGGCTCCCAATGTTACGGCAAACATGAATGAGTATGGACTCACTCCGATTTGTTGGGCTGCAGTAAGGGCAATAGGAGCCATCAATACCGCCGTTGCTGTATTGCTAATAAACATAGTCATCAATGAAGTGGTGAAATACATACCTGCCAATAAGGCATAAGGACCTAACGCTCCCAGACTCCTTACTAGATTTTCAGACACTATCTGTGACACACCCGTCTTTTCCAAAGCAATTGACATAGGCATCATACTTGCAATCAACATAACGCTCTCCCAATTGATGGTCTTATACGCAGCATCCACACTTCGGAAACAACCTGCAAAAACCATCAGCAAGGCTGCTGACACAACCGCAACCACAGGCGCTATGGGAATGAAATCGAACACCATCATCACGATCATCAAAAGCATGATAGCTGCAGCTACTGGTGCCTTGTAATCAAGGGAAACCCTCTCCATCAACTTGTCAGGACGACCTAATACTACCCAGTTTTCATTTTCGTGGTTCATCTGCATGATTTTTTCCCACTGACCCTGCACCAACAGGATGTCACCGTTTTGCAAGCGATGTTCACTGAGTTCTTCCTTAATATACTTCTTATCTCTGTGAATACTGAGAATATTGACCGAGTAATCCTCACGCAGACGGGAATCCCTGATACGGGTTCCGATAAGGCGCGAGGTGGGAAGTACTACAATCTCAGAAATGCCTATATCATAGAAATCAAGTCGGTCGGTTGACATGCTGACAAGATGACACTCACGGGCAAATGTCTCCATTGCCTGTTTGTCGCCATAGAAATATAAGATGTCACCCTGCACTATCATAGTGTCCGCCCAAGCCATATTCTGACGGATTTCCTTGCCCAACGCGTTCTTCGTTTCATTGCGTATTTCAAGTATCGTCAATCCATACTTATTCTGCAAGTCCAAATCTTGCACTCGCATGCCAGCCAATCCTCCTTTGTTGTTGCCTACACTATACTTATAGATATTTTCATGAAGCTGATACTGAACTGCCAAATCATCAACGCTCTTGCCTTGACCACCGTTTTGATGTTTGCCTTTCTTCTTAATGAGCAACAAACTCATTGGCAACAATACAGCCAGACCGATAGCAATCACAATAACACCAACTGGGAAAAAAGAAAAGAACTTCAACGGAGCATAACCATTCTCTTCAAGTGTTTCACTAATAACAAGGTTAGGAGGAGTACCTATCAATGTCAGCATACCACCAAGACTACCAGCAAAGGCAACTGGCATTAACAGACGCGACGAACGTATGCCGGAACTTGCAGCCATACTCATAATGATGGGCATCATAATAGCAACCGTTCCTGTATTGCTCACAAAAGCACCAATAATAGAAGTGGCCAATACCACATATATCAAAGCTCTGGTCTCATTACCTTTAGCCATTTTCGAAATGCTATTACCTGCCGATTGAGCTAATCCGGTTTGCAATATTGCTCCACCAACGACAAAAAGTCCCACCATCATGATAAGAATTGGCGATGAAAAACCACTTAGTGCTTCACTTGTTGTTAGAACACCTGTTGCAGTAAGAACCATGAGAGAAGATAAGGCAACAATATCGCCACGCACCCTTCCCCAGATAAACATGGCTATAGTTATAATCAATACAATTATAGTTATGGTCATGAATCTATTATATTTTGTTATTCTACAAAGATACTACAATATCACAAGACATACGAAAATACCATAAAGCTACAACCATAATATTAACCAAAGTTAACATGTTTTGAGGGTTGTTATCAACACATAGACTAACAACATTCACAATAATCGGAAACAATAAGCCGAAGTACCTCATGCCACATCAATAATGGCCTATGTTAGAATCATAAGAAGGACAGCATCATTCACGCGTGAAGAGAGCGTGGAGAGAGCGTGAATACAAGAAAAATATGCCATCGCAAGAATACGAGGGATAAAATCCAATCCCCAATCGACACCTTAGCAGCAATCGGTTGGGGACTGTTATGATTCGTATAAAATCTCTTAAGCCACTACTTGAATAACATATTCTATGGACTTAAACTGATAAATAATCACTCATCATTTCGATTTCGCAGGTACAAAGGTCTCGTAGGTCTGATCATCATAATAAACGCGAATCTCTGTAACCTTGCGCGGTTGTCTGTCAATGTTTTTCATATCACATGCAGAAAAATCCAATCGTGTACTTTTTACACCATGTGAATAACTATGTTGATAAGCCGGTTCTGCACGATCTTGAACTGCAGAATCAAAATCTAATGTTGGCTCCGATGGGGTGGAAGTGGCTGATAAAGAGCTATCGACAGGTTCTGAAGAGGCACCTATATGCATGTCTCCGATACCCATCAACAACCAGTCGGTGTTTATAACAGGTATCTTCTTTTTGATGGCCTCGACAATGTTAAGGGTAGGACGGGTACGTCCATTGAATATACTGCTCAATGTTGCAGCCGACAATCCAACGAAGTCGGCGAACACTTGTTGACTCATATGCTGCTCTTCCATGACGAGCCTGATGCGATCTTTCATCTCCATAAGGTATGATTTTAGTGCAAAATTAGTATTTTGGATTCGGTTTACAAAGGTAAACAGAATTTTTGAGATACACAACAAATGTAGAAGGAATTTGCGTTTTAAAATTATAACTTTCAAATTCAGAATTTAAAACTCCAAAGCATCGAAGGGGTTGTTTTTAGATTTTGATTTTAAAACCAAAATTTCAAGTACTAAAAGTGATATCCCGCACGATTTTAGCGTTTTTTCTTAACTATATGGCTACTATTGTGTTATTTACGAAAATATGCTCAGAAGAAAGCATCTATGCAATGTTAAGTAGGCAAAAACTACATAATCTTTTATTGGTTCCTTGTTGTATTTTACATAAAATACTGAGTTTAAGCATGTTATTTATATATCTTAATCACGTATAAATATCAATATTGATTTTGATACTGCAAGTTTTATGTTTTAATATTGAAATTCAAAGCTCAAAATTGATGGTTAAATTTCGATATTTATGTTTGTAAATTGTAAATTTGAACCAAAATTGCATCATGTTTTGATTTTGATATTTACAAAGCAAAATAAAAATAAACGTTAACGCCAAATTTTGAACTTCCCAAAAACGCAGTTTTTTTTATTTTGGATGAATTGTGAACAGAGGTCTGAAATGCTCAAAAATACGCGATTCTCAGAGGGGAAAAAAGTCAGAAAGATGAGTCAGAATCAGCGTTTCAGGCCATTTTTTTATGTATTCAAAAAACTGTGAAATAGAAAAAAAGAGCCTCAAAAAGGCTCTTTTTTAGTGTAAAATATAGAAGATTAACTCCTTTGCAAGCTCTTCCGGAGGCGTATTAGGGTTATCCAGACCTTTGGTTTTTGCGTCAATCTCTCTAATCTTGGAAATTATCTGGAAAACCTTCATTGCGGTATAATTTCGCATACCCGTGATATAGTCGTTAGCCCCCCACGCATTACGCATTTCCAGCCATTGTGCAATAGCATCTCTATTGCCTCGATCTGGACAATAATAGGCAATCATGAGATTTTGGAAATAATTGAAGAGAAATGGGAGAACAGAGTAGAGCCCCCCACTCTTTGGATTGCTGTCAAAATAATTCATTATCTGATTTGCCTTAAACACATCGCGGTTAATAATAGCATTCTTCAATTCAAACACATTGAAGTCCTTGCTCACCCCTATTTGGTCTTCCACCACCTGAGGTGTTACCCTTCGATTGGATTCAGGCAACGAAACAAGCACCTTATTGAGTTCCCCCACCAATCTATGAAGATCTGCTCCAATATAGTCGGCAATAATTTGAGTTGATTTAGGATCAATGGATGCATTGCGTTCTTTAAGATACTTTTCGATGAACGCTGGCAAATCTCGGTCTTTGAGCTTTTGACTCTCAAAAAGCACACCAGCATCACGGATAGCTTTCACATATTCGCGTTTTCGTCCATCCACAGTACCGTTTTTATGGCACATCACAAGAATTGTGGAAGACATGGGTGACTTAAAATAGCGTTCTAACGGCTCAGTATCTTTTACATTCTGTGCCTCTTTAACTATAATGACCTGATGTTCTGCCATCATAGGATAGCGCTTGGCAGCATCTACAATCTGTGCAGCGTTGACATCTGATCCAAACAATACTGTTTGGTTGAAATCACGCTCTTCAGGCAGGAGTGCATTATCAGCAATCCAGTCTGCAATCTTGTCGATATAATAAGCTTCATCACCCATCAGATAATAGACAGGCTTAAACTTACGCGCTTTCAGGTCGCGCATTACATTCTCATAAGTCACTTTCTCTTGTGCCATATTGCTTACAAAGGTACGAATAAGCGAGCGAAAAACCAAATTATATCTTGTTTTTCCGAGCGTGAGTACCTGAGCATCGCAGATGCAGAGGTACGAATAAGCGAGCGAGATCCCCTATTAGGAAAGAATACAACGTACCTTATTTATTACGAAACACGTTCCAGGGCCTTCGTATTCACGATCAAAAGCCAACGTTCCTCCCATTTGTTCTGCAATATGTCGCGCAACAGAAAGTCCAAGTCCAAGTCCTTTCTTAAAGGGATCAATCTTATAGAATTTCTCAAAGATACGTTCACGCAGTTCTTCAGGAATACCTATACCCGTATCACTCATATGAAACTCCACCCATTTCTTATCGGTAGAAAGTTTTGTATGACACCCTACACTACCGCTTTCTGTGAATTTCAGACTATTGTTTCCCAAGTGCCATAGTATTTTCTTGAGTCCTACAAGATTGTTATGAATCATAAAATCATCGTCCACATCAATTCTATAATGCACCTGCAAACGTCCTTTATCTGCCTGTTCCAATTGGCGAATCATCTCATCACAACCCCTTTTTACATTGATCTCATCGTCGGGAGCATAGTTATGCCGTCTCTCTTCGTCAGACAACTCGAGGAGCTCATTAATCAGACTTGTTATCAACTGGGTGTTATCGGTGATTCGTTTCACCACATCTTTTCGCGCCTCAGTACTGAGTGAATAGTCAGGATTTGCCATAACCTGCGAAAATCCCGTAATGATATGAAGTGGTGTGCGCAACTCATGACTGATATGCTTGACAAAAGAATCCTTCATACGAGTACTTTCTTTCGAACGGTCGAGCGCTACCAGCAACTGGGCATTTTTCTTATAAATACGGTGCATAAAGAAAACCACAACGGCAACAAGCAACAACATGCACACAATAACCAAAGTAAAAAAAGCATAGATGGTATGTTCCTTGTCCTGTTGTTGTTCCTGTCGTAGCCTATCTATCTGATAGTGTGCATTAAGCTCATTAAGTTGATTACGAGTTTCTATCAGATTTCTCTCATCAACAGAATCCATCACACTTCGCAGGATTACAGCAGTCTTTTCAAAATTTCCCATTCGAAAATATATATCTGCCCTTTGTCGCACTACGCGCAGCTGATCACCCATATAATGAAGTAATAGTGAACGGCAGCTATCAGCCATACTATTATAATGAAGGGCTTTCTGATAATCACCTTCATTGAGATATAATTCTGCCATACGGTAAAGCACATCACGCCGTACATAATCCGAACGATTACGAGTGATACGCTCGGCTCCTTACAAGATCTTCAATGCTTCTGACACCCGATGTTCTTCTCTGAGCACTATAGCGCGCACCAAACAGAAATACACATAGTTGGGTGATTTACTCAAACATTCTTCAGAGACGCCTAATTTCTCCTTATATATATGGCGTATTTGTTGACAACGTTCCGTAGCATCCTTCAAATCACCATAGAGTTTTTCATCTGCCAATGCCCCACAATAGAATGGATATATACAGATATGAGCCGCATGATAAGACTCGATATTACTCAAGGTCTGTATGCACTGCTTATAGTTGCGTATAGCCTCTTTGTTTTCACCCATATTACGATATAGGTTTGCCAGTACTTACTACGCCAATCCTATGCCATATATATTATTTCTCTTCTTGGCATCTTCATACATATTGCGCACCTCATTCTGCGCTTTACTGCCTTCATTGGCGAAAATAAGGAAATTAGCCCACAGAGACCATGTCGAGTAATAGTAGTTCCAGCTCTTCTGTTGACGCAGGAAGTGGTGTGTCTCAGGAAACACATGCCGCAATGAATCGGCACATCCGTCCTTGAATACATAGTAATTGACAAGAGCCGCCTTTGCCAAACAGCGCATTGGAATATTATCTTGCAATTCTGCCTCTCGCTGCATTTGAGCAATGGTTTGCCGCTCATTATCACCTGAATAGATTTGAACATAATACACATGCCGATAGGCATCCAACAGCGCTTGTCCTTCGAGCGACAATATAGCGTGGTGAATGGAATCAACCTGTCTGTCATTACTGTTTCCAGCAAGAGCCATCGTAGTACATTGAGCCTGCACAACGATTCCGGCCATTAGAATGATCCTTCGAATGTTCATTAGGTGCTTAATTGCTGCAAAATTACTCATTTATTTTGTGTTTCTATCTTTTTTCTTCATAGATATTTAATTTTCTCAGATATTTCTTCAATATCAAGAAAAAAAGCGGTAAGTTTGCAATATGTTTCAATTAAACCTTCCCTCATTTCCCATCCAGTTGGGTGGCACTCGCGAAAAACCGGAGATATTCGACTTTCTTCGTCGTCGCTATGTAAAGCTGACCCCAGAAGAATGGGTCCGCCAGCATTTTGTACATTGGTTGGTGACAGAAAAAGGCTACCCCAAAGGATTATTAGGCAACGAGATTGCGCTACAATGCGGTAGCAAGCGCCTACGTTGTGACTCTATCCTATACAATAAGCAGGCCCAACCCATGATGATAATCGAGTATAAAGCCCCTACTGTTGCGTTAAGTCAGAAGGTGTTCGACCAAGTTTCGTCCTACAACCTTTTACTACATGTTGACTATCTAATGATTAGCAATGGCATGCAACACTTCTGTTGTCGCATGGACTATGAGCATCGATGCTACAGCATCCTGCCTGACATTCCTAACTATGAAGATTTATAGGATTTTCATATTTAGCTCATAAGACCAGTTTATTTTCCCCAATTCATAAATAAGACAAAAGGCGCAGATTATTCTGCGCCTTTTATTTTATCAACGAATTAGGACTTGTATTAAGCCTCATCGTTGGCATCAGCAACCTTCTTCGTGGTTTTGCGGATAGCACGCTTGCGGGGTTTCTTCTCCTCTGCTTTTGGAGTAACGGTCTTAACACCAGCCAATTCCGAATCTACGAGGATACGTCCACAATACTCACAAACGATAATTTTCTTATGCATTTTGATGTCGAGCTGACGCTGAGGTGGAATCTTATTGAAGCAACCACCGCAGGCATCACGCTGCACATAAACAATACCGAGACCGTTGCGAGCGTTTTTACGGATACGCTTGAATGAAGAAAGGAGACGTGGTTCAATCTTAGCCTCAAGGTCTTTCACCTTAATTTTCAGTTTTTCTTCCTCTGCACGAGTTTCGTCCATGATCTCGTCGAGTTCGTTCTTCTTCACTTCCAAGGCCTGACGACGGTCTTCGATGTTTTCCTTATTGACAGCGAGCTCCTCTTTCTTCTCTGTCACACGATTCTGAGCCTCTCTGATTTTCTTATTACAGAGTTCGATTTCAAGTTCCTGAAATTCGATTTCTTTTGTCAGAGTGTCATATTCGCGGTTGTTCTTAACCTCGTCCAACTGCTTTTTGTAACGTTCCACGCTGACTTTGGCGTTTTCGATATCGCCTTTTTTCTGTACGATGGCAGTCTCATACTCATTGATATCTGCCTGGATTTTCTCGATACGAGTTGTCAATCCTTCGATTTCATCTTCCAGGTCCTGTACTTCCAAAGGTAGTTCACCTCTCAACGCACGCTTCTCGTCGATAGCCGAAAGCGTAGTCTGCAACTGATAGAGCGTCTTCAGACGTTCTTCTACCGGCATTTCTGATGGATCTTTTTTTGCCATTTGCTTATAGATATATAATTGGATTTGTATTTGTTTCTGCTATAAATGTCTTTACATCAGGATATTGACGTTGTATCACATCTTGGAATATTTCACTTGTAAACTGTTCGCTCTGATAATGTCCTATGACACATATCTGGATTCTCTGCTCATATCCGAAATACTGATGATAGTGCATTTCTCCTGTGATAAAGGCATCTGCCTGTTGGTTCACAGCCTCATCAAGCAAGAAGTCACCTGCTCCTCCGCATAGAGCTACCTTGCGGATTGGACGTCCCAATAGCTCATTGCAGAGCGCACATTCCACGTCAAACTGTCGTTTCACCAACAAGACGAAATCATCGGCAACCATGGCTTCGGGCAACAGGCCTATCACTCCACTACCCGATTGTGCGCTGTCAGCCTCATCATTAGCTTGGAGAAATTTCACTTCCTTAAGCCCTAATCGTTCTGCAATTTTCCAGTTGACACCATTTCTGGCATTATCCATATTAGTATGCATCGATGCGATAACGATATGTCGCTCTATGGCTTTCATTACCGTACGCTGCACATAATCTGCACCACAAATCTGTTTCAGTCCACGAAACAAGAGTGGATGATGACTGATAATCAGGTTACACCCTTTTTCTAGGCTCACCCGATAAACCAGGGGGATTAAGCATATAGCTTTGTAAGTCTGAAAAGAAAGAACTTTATATCCGTTACTCCCCTTAAAGCAGCTCTAAACGCCTTAATTTTAGCATTGAATGACTCTGCA